>NZ_VRMC01000038.1:0-53521 GCF_008369905.1 Pseudonocardia sp. EV170527-09 | reverse complement strand
GGACCCTGGCCGACGGCTGGGCCTACGCCCGACTCTATGAGTCGACCCGCCAACGCAACGACGCCCTACCCGGCTGGCTGCACTTCTACAATCACCACCGCGCTCACTCCGCCATCGGCGGCCAGCCACCAGTCACCAGGCTGACCAACCTCCCTGGACATCACACCTAGCCGCACCCGTCGCGTTCCGTGATCGATACGACGTCGTGATCGAGTCGTAGCTGCTCGGACGAGTGTCCTCATCACGCTGGGTGTCACCGGCAGGGCCGAGCCGGTGATGGTCGACGTCGCAATGGTGCTCTCTGGTTTGTTCGTCGGCCGACCGCGGTCCACTCTTTTCGGCGACGGCGCCGAGAAATGGATGAGAGACCATGTCGGTGTGTCCGGCAATTGCTGTCCGTGACGGTGTGGCAGCACCACGACGTGCAGGATGTCGATCAGGAAAGGAGATCATCGTGCGCAACTGGGGTTGGTGAGGGCATCCGCCGCAATGGCCACGTCCATTGTGTCGACCAACGGTGGTTCGAGTGCGAAAGGAGATCGACAATGCGTAACTGGGGTTGGTGAGAACAGCGCACGCACCGCGTCGCAGCACGGGACGCGGTGGGCACCGTCCGGGTGACGACGCCCACCGCGCCCGGCAGCGCCGTCGAGTCCCCTCGGCCACCTGTCCGTAGAGTGGGACCCCGAGTCGATGCCGGTCCTCCCTGCGGTCTCTCCGCCGTGGAGGACGCCCGAACGGGGCCGGCGGCGAGGAGGCAGTACGTGACGACGAACCGGGGACTCTCGGCGATCCGACGCCCGGCCGATCTGCGAGGGCTCGGGCCCGAGGAGCTGGCCTCGCTCGCGGCCGAGATCCGGGGGTTCCTCATGAAGGCGGTGTCCCGCACCGGCGGTCACCTGGGGCCGAACCTGGGCGTGGTGGAGCTGAGCATCGCCCTGCACCGGGTCTTCGAGTCCCCGCAGGACACCCTGATCTGGGACACGGGCCACCAGGCGTACGTGCACAAGCTGCTGACCGGCCGTCAGGAGGGCTGGGACCGGCTGAAGAAGACCGGCGGGCTGTCGGGCTACCCGAGCCGCGCCGAGTCCGAGCACGACCACGTGGAGTCCAGCCACGCGTCGTCGTCGCTGTCCTGGGCCGACGGGATCGCCCGCGCGCACGCGCTGACCGGGGTCGACCGGCACGTCGTCGCGGTGATCGGCGACGGTGCGCTGACCGGCGGCATGGCCTGGGAGGCGCTCAACAACATCGCGGCCGGTGCGGACCGCAACGTCGTGATCGTCGTGAACGACAACGGCCGCTCCTACTCGCCGACCATCGGCGGGCTGGCGGACCGGCTCGCGTCGCTGCGGCTGCAGCCCGGCTACGAGCGCGTGCTCGAGGCCGGCAAGCGCACCGTCCGTGGCACCCCCGTCGTCGGGCCCGCGCTCTATGCGGGCCTGCACGCGTTCAAGGCCGGGGTGAAGGACGCCCTGTCCCCGCAGGAGCTGTTCTCGGACCTGGGGATCAAGTACTTCGGTCCGGTCGACGGCCACGACATCGGCCAGCTCGAGTCCGCGCTGCGCCGGGCGAAGCGCTTCGGTGGGCCGGTCATCGTGCACACGGTCACCCGCAAGGGCAACGGCTACCCGCCCGCGGAGAACGACGAGGCCGAGCAGATGCACAGCCCGGCCGCGTTCGACCCGGAGACCGGTCTGCCCACCGGCACCCCGGTGACCGGCTGGACCGACGTGTTCGCCGAGGAGATGGTGGCGCTCGGGACACGGCGCACCGACGTCGTCGCGATCACCGCGGCGATGCTCGGCCCGACCGGTCTCGCCCCCTTCGCGGCCGCCCACCCGGACCGCATCGTCGACGTCGGGATCGCCGAGCAGCACGCGCTGACCACCGCCGCCGGGCTGGCCCGGGCCGGGCGGCACCCCGTCGTCGTGCTGTACTCGACGTTCCTCAACCGGGGCTTCGACCAGCTGCTGATGGACGTGGGACTGCACCGCGAGCGCGTCACGCTGGTGCTGGACCGCTCCGGGGTCACCGGCAGCGACGGCCCGTCGCACAACGGGATGTGGGACCTGTCGCTGCTGGGCATCGTGCCCGGCATGCGGGTCGCCGCCCCGCGTGACGAGACGACCCTGCGCGAGGAGTTCCGGGAGGCCGTCGCGGTCACCGACGGCCCGACCGCGCTGCGCTACCCCAAGGGCTCGGTGATCGGCTCGGTCCCCGCGCTGCGCCGGCTCGACGGCGGGGCCGGGGTCGACGTGCTGCACGAGCCGTCCGACGGGCGTTCCCAGGTGCTGCTCGTCTGCGTCGGGCCGTTCGCCGAGTCCGGCGTCGCCGTCGCCCGGCGGCTCGCCGACCAGGGCGTCGACGTCACCGTCGTCGACCCGCGGTGGGTCCTGCCGGTCCCGCGTGAGCTGCTCACCCTGGCCGCCGACCACCAGCTCGTGGTCACCGTCTCCGACTGCGGCACGCACGGCGGGTTCGGGTCCGCGCTGTCCGACGCGCTGCGCGCCGCCGAGGTCGACGTGCGTCAGCGCGACCTCGCGCTGCCCCAGGAGTACCTGGAGCACGGCAGCCGCGACGACGTGCTCGCCACCTGCGGGCTGACCGAGCAGGACATGGCCCGCCGGATCACCGAGTGGGCGGCCGCAGCGGTCCCCTCGACCCCCGAGGGGGCCGTTCCCGGGCGGGAGCGCACCCGCTGATGCGCGTCATTGTCGTCGAGGACGAGCCGGCGATGGCCGACGCCGTCGTGCGCGGCCTGCGCCGGGACGGGATGGCCGTCGACGTCGCCTACGACGGCGACGAGGGTTCGGAGAAGCTGTCGGTGACCCGCTACGACGTCGCCGTCCTCGACCGTGACCTGCCCGGCCGCAGCGGCGACGACCTGTGCGACGAGCTCGTCGCCGCGGGTGGCCTGACCCGGGTGCTGATGCTGACCGCGTCGGGCACCCCGGCCGACAAGGTCGAGGGGCTGTCCCGCGGTGCCGACGACTACCTGGCCAAGCCGTTCGACTTCCCCGAGCTGGTCGCCCGGGTCCGGGCGCTCGGTCGTCGGGCGACCCCGGCGGTGCCGCCCACGCTGCGGGCCGGCGACGTCGTGCTGGACCCGGCCCGGCGCACCGTGCTGCGCTCCGGACGTCCGGTCGAGCTGACCCGCAAGGAGTTCGGCGTGCTGGAGGTCCTGCTCGCCGCGCGCGGTGCCGTGGTGTCGTCGGAGGAGCTGCTCGAACGCGTCTGGGACGAGAACGCCGACCCGTTCACGACCACGGTGCGGGTCACCGTCATGACCCTGCGCAAGAAGCTCGGTGCGCCGGGTCCGATCGACACCGTCGTCGGTGCCGGGTACCGGGTGCCCGCCGACGGGACCCCCACGGCGTGACGCGGTGGGCGCCCTCCGGCCGCGGCTGACGCTGCTCGCGACGGCGCTCGTCGCCGCCGTCGCCGCGCTGCTGCTCCTGCTCGGCTGGATGCTGGTGGGCGCGGTCATCGCGGGCACCCCGGCGCTGCCCGGAACGGTGTTCGTGGGCGGGGTCGCGGTGCCCGCCGAGACGGCCCGCGAGGCGGTCGCCGCCTCGGCGCGCGCCGAGGTGCTGCGGGCCGGGCTGATCGCGTTCCCCCTGGTCGTCGCGGCCGGCGCGGTCACGTCCTGGGTGCTGGTCGGGCGGGTGCTGCACCCGCTGCGCCGGGTCGTCGAGACCACGTCACGGCTCTCGGCGAGCTCGCTCGACGAGCGGGTGGCACTCGCCGGGGCCCGCGGCGAGGTCGCCGAGCTGGCCGCCGCCGTCGACGCGATGCTCGACCGGCTGCAGGCCGCGTTCGACGCCCAGTCCCGGTTCGTCGCCAACGCCGGGCACGAGCTGCGCACCCCGCTGGCGGTGCTCCGCACCGAGATCGACGTGACGCTCCAGGACCCCGACGCCGACGCCGCGGAGCTGCGCCGGATGGCCGGGGTGGTCCGGGAGGCGGGCCGTCGCTGCGACGAGCTGGTCAGCGGGCTGCTGCTGCTCGCCCGCACCGAGGCCGGGGGAGCGTTGCACGACTCGGACCGGGTGCCGGTGGACCTGGTCGCGCTCGTCGCCGCGGAGCTCGCGGCCGTGACCG
The DNA here is from genome assembly GCF_008369905.1 of Pseudonocardia sp. EV170527-09. Lineage (NCBI taxonomy): Bacteria > Bacillati > Actinomycetota > Actinomycetes > Pseudonocardiales > Pseudonocardiaceae > Pseudonocardia > Pseudonocardia sp. EV170527-09. The sequence continues at coordinate 49,417 of NZ_VRMC01000038.1, read as the reverse complement.
GGGACGTCGCCGTCCGCGGACTGGTGGTGCGGACCGACCCGCGACCCGCGACGACCCGGGGCAACGAGCCGTTGCTGCGCCGGATGGTGGCGAACCTGCTGGAGAACGCGGTGCGGCACAACCGCGACGGAGGCTGGATCGAGGTCGGCTGCGGCACCGGAACGCCCGGGTCGGAGGTCGTGCTGCGGGTTGCGTCGTCGGGGCCGGAGCTGGCCCCGGACAAGGTGGCCGAGCTGTTCGAGCCGTTCCGGCGGGGCCCGGTGGCCCGTACCGCCCACACCCGCGGATCCGGCCTGGGGCTGTCGATCGTGCGGTCGGTCGCGACCGCGCACGGCGGCACCGTGCACGCCGAGGCGGTCCCCGGCGGGGGACTGGCGGTGCACGTCGCGCTGCCCGACGACACGACGGCCCCCGTGCCCTCGGGCGGCGCCCCGGCGCTGGCCCGCTGACCGGCGGGCAGGCCCGGTCCGGGCTCAGCCGGCGCGGGTGGCCAGGGCCGGTTCGAGAACGGGGGTCAGGAGCTCGACCTGCCACGGGCGGGCGCCGCCGGCGCGCAGGGCGGCCGGGAGGTCGCCGTCGGTGGGTGGGGTCCAGCAGACCCGGCGCAGCAGGTCGGGCTGCAGGAGGTTCTCCACCGGCACGTCGTGCTGCTCGGAGACCGTGCTCAGTGCCGCGCGGGCGGCGTCGAGCCGGGCGGCGGCGTCGGGGTCCCGGTCGGCCCAGCGTGACACCGGCGGGGGGCCGTCGGTGGTCGCGGCGCCACGCGGCAGCTCGGACTCGGGCAGCTCGGCGGCCCGGCGCAGCGCGTCGAACCAGTACCGGGCCAGCCTGCGCTGGGAGCGTCCGCGGAACACCGGCAGCTCGGCCAGTGCCTGCGGGGAGTCGGGGTTGCGCACCGCGGCGTCGACGATCGCGGCGTCGGGCAGGACCCGGCCGGGGGCGATGTCGCGCTCGGCGGCGAGCGCGTCGCGGGCCAGCCACAGCTCCCGGACCGCGGCGAGCGGACGGGGGCGGCGGACCTTGTGGATGCCGGAGGTGCGCCGCCAGGGCTCCGCGCGCGGCGCGGGCGGCGGTGCGGTGCGGACCGCCTCGAACTCCTGGCGGGCCCACTCCAGCTTGCCCTGCTCGTCGAGCATCCGGGTCAGGACGTCCCGCAGGTCGATGAGGACCTCGACGTCCAGCGCGGCGTAGACCAACCAGTCCTCGGGCAGCGGGCGACGCGACCAGTCGGCGGCGCCGTGCCCCTTCTCCAGGCCGAGGCCCAGCAGGTTCTCCACCATCGGGCCGAGCCCGACCCGGGGGAGCCCGGCGAGCCGGCCCGCCAGCTCGGTGTCGAACAGCGACGCCGGGCGCAGCTCCAGCTCAGCCAGGCACGGGAGGTCCTGCGAGGCCGCATGGAGCACCCACTCCGGCCCGTCGAGGGCCGCGGCGAGCGGCCCCAGCTCGCCGCGCAGCGGGATCGGGTCCACCAGCGCGGACCCGGCCCCGGCACGCCGCAGCTGCACCAGGTAGGCGCGCTGGGAGTACCGGAAGCCGGAGGCACGCTCCGCGTCGACGGCGACCGGACCGCTGCCCCCGGCGATCGCCGCCGCCACGCGGGCGAGGTCGTCGGGGGTCTCGGTGACCGGGGGGAGGCCGTCGGCGGGACGGAGCAGCGGTACCTGATCGGGTGAACCGTCCGGAGTCGCCGAGACCGGCGGCCGGGTCGTGTCCGTACCGCCGGCGGCGCCGGTCCCGGGATTCAGCGAATGACCCCCGCGCGCATGGCGAGCGCGACCATCTGGGCGCGGTCGCCGGTGCCGAGCTTGCGGCCGATCCGGGAGAGGTGGCTCTTCACCGTGAGGGCGGAGAGGTTCAGGGCCTCACCGATCTCCTTGTTGGACTGGCCGTCCGCGACGAGCTGCAGCACCTCGACCTCGCGGGCCGAGAGCTCCCGCGGGGTGTTGTCGGTGCCCGGCACGCGGGACCCGGTGGCCAGCAGCGGGGCGACCGTCGGGTCGGCGTAGACGCCGCCGTCGAGGACCCGCTTGACGCCGTCGGTCACGACCGAGGGCGACGCCGACTTGAGCAGGTACGCCTGCGCGCCGGCCTGGAACGCCGAGCGGACCGCGTACGGGTCGTCGGAGGAGGCGAGCACGACGAGCCGGTTCCAGCCGAGCGAGCGGAGCTCGCTGACCAGGTCCAGCCCGCTGCCGTCCGGCAGCGTCAGATCGAGGATCGCGAGGTCGCAGGGGCCCGCCGCGTGGGCGCGTGCCCGCGCTTCGGTCACCGAGGCGGCCTCGTGCACGGTGCCCGCTCCCATGGAGCGCAGCCGCCCGGCGATCGCCTCCCGGAGCAGCGGGTGGTCGTCCACGACGAGAACCGTGAACAGCTCCTCCCGCGGCTGCGGGACGATCCCAGGTGAGAGCACTGCTCCACCGATCGGAGCGCCACCTGGGGTGGTGTTGCCGGAGCTCTGCGCCGGCACTTGCTGGCCAAGTACAGCCACGTCGTCAACCTTCCTGGAGTCGGTCGTACGCCCCCGACCAACACCGGAACCCGAGGGACGGAGAGTGGCGCTCGGCCGCCCGGGCGGGTGCCATGGCAGAGATGGTATCCCTCCAAGCGGCCTAACGTCTGGTGTGCATTCGTCTTTCCGGCTCGGAAAGTTACATGCGTGTGGGCGCGGTCCCACCCCTCCGGGTGAAAGATGTCCGACACATGCCGCTGACCTGCGACGTTCAGCCGGGCGATCGGCTCAACGGCACTGCGCCGACCGGCGGCAGGCCCGCGGCGGTCGACACGAGGGACGCGAACGCGACGGCGTGTCGGGACAGATCGCCGTCGCTCTCCGTGGGGGACCAGGAGGCGCGCAGCTCGACGTCGTCCTCCCGCGGGGGCGTGTCGCCGGGGCCGCCACCGTCCGCGCTGAGCCCGCCGAAGCGGACCGACGAGGTCTGGGTGACGGTCCCGCCGAGCGCGGTGAAGCCCGCCCCGGCGTGGTCGAGCGCGTCGGTCAGCCAGGACCATCCGATGCGCGGCAGCATGTCGTCGCCGAGCTGGCCGGGCTCCAGCCGGGCCTGCACGAAGCAGACCAGCCGGAAGGTGCCCTCCCAGCGTTCCTGACCCTCGGGGTCGTGGAGCAGGATCAGCCGGCCGGAGGTGTCCGGCTCGTCGAGGTCGTCGGTCCCGTCGCCGCGGTGCCCGATGTCGGCCTCGACGCTGGTCGCCCAGCTGTACGGCGCGAGCCGGGGTGGGGCCTCGAGCGGCCGCACCACGAGCTCGGGGCGCGGTCGGACCGACGCGAGCGAGCGGACCGCGCTGCGGAACGCTGCTGGTGGTGGTGAGTTCGGGTCCGGCACGGCGTCGGACTCTAGGGTGCGATACCGGTCGTACCTGGCAGGCGCGCCGGGGCGCCCGACTACCGGCCCCGTCCGCGTGGGATCATCCGGGGGTCATGACTGCAGGCATCGTCTCCGCGCCCCCCGCCCGCCGCGACCTCTCGGGCGCTCCGTTCCTCGATGCAGTGCGCGGCGCGACGCCGTCGCGGCTGCCGGTCTGGTTCATGCGTCAGGCGGGTCGCTCGCTGCCGGAGTACCGGGCCCTGCGCCGGGACAACGAGATGCTCGAGGCGTGCCTGACCCCGGATCTGACCTGCGAGATCACCCTGCAGCCGGTCCGCCGCCACGACATGGACGCGGCCATCCTGTTCTCCGACATCGTGGTGCCGCTGCACCTGGCGGGCATCGGGATCGACATCGTGCCGGGCACCGGCCCCGTCGTGGACTCGCCGGTCCGCACCGCCGCCGACGTCGCGGCCCTGCCCGAGCTGGCTCCGGACCAGGTGACGCGCGTCACCGAGGCGATCGGTCTGCTGCTGCCCGAGCTGGGCCGGGTCCCGCTGATCGGGTTCGCGGGCGCCCCGTTCACCCTCGCCTCCTACCTCATCGAGGGCGGCCCGAGCCGCAACCACGAGCGGACCAAGTCCCTCATGCGCTCCGCTCCCGAGGTCTGGCACGCCCTGCTCGGCAAGCTCGCCGTGCTCACCGGCACGTTCCTGCAGCAGCAGGTCGCCGCCGGGGTGGACGCGGTCCAGCTCTTCGACTCCTGGGCGGGCGCGCTCTCCGAGCGCGACTACCGCGAGTTCGTGCTGCCGCACTCCGCCGCCGTGCTCGGTGCGCTCGCCGGGGCCGGGGTGCCGCGGATCCACTTCGGGGTCGGCACCGCCGAGCTCCTGGGCGCGATGACCGAGGCCGGCGCCGACGTGATCGGCGTCGACTGGCGGACCCCGCTCGACGTCGCGGCCCGCCGTGCCGGGGGAGCGGTGCCCGTGCAGGGCAACCTCGACCCGGCCGTGCTGTTCGCCGGCCAGGACGCCGTCGACGCCGAGGTCGTGCGGATCGCGGCCGAGGGCACCCGCACCCGCGGGCACGTGTTCAACCTCGGCCACGGTGTGCTGCCGGCGACCGACCCGGACGTGATCACCCGGACCGTCGAGACGGTGCACGCCCAGCCCGTGTCCGGGCCGACGGGCGAGCGTCCGGCGCGATGACCCGCGTCGCCGTCGTCGGCGGCGGTGTCTCCGGGCTGGCGTGCGCGCACCGGCTGCGGACGCTGCTCGGCCCGTCCGCCGAGATCGTCGTGCTGGAGCAGCGTGACCGGCTCGGTGGGGTGCTGCGCACCGTCGACCTCGCGGGCGCGCCGTTCGACGTCGGCGCGGAGGCCTTCCTCGCCCGCCGCCCCGAGGTCCCCGCACTGCTCGCCGAGATCGGGCTGGCGGGCGCACTCACCCACCCCACCGCGGCGACGGCGACGATCCGCGCCGGGGGCCGCACCGTCGCCCTGCCCCGCGGCACCCTGATGGGCGTGCCCGGCCGGGACGCCGACCTCGGGGGAGTGCTGTCCGACGCCGGACGGGCCGCGGTCGCCGCCGAGCCGTCCACGCCGCTGGCGTGGGAGCCCGGCACCGACATCGCGCTCGGGACGCTGCTGCGCCGTCGGTTCGGCCCGGAGGTCGTCGACCGGATCGCCGACCCGCTGCTGGGCGGTGTCTACGCCGGCCGGGTCGACCGGCTCGGCCTGCGCGCCACGGTCCCGGCGCTCGCCGCCGCGCTCGACGCGGGGGCCGGATCGCTCACCGAGGCGGCCAGCACCGGGATGGCCGCGTCCGGCCAGCGCAGCGGCACCCTCGCCGCCGGCACACCGGCCGCGGGGGCCGGCGCCACCACACCGCCGGTCGCCGGGAGCCAGGTCACCAGGAGCCAGGCCGCCGGGGGCTCCGGGGTCGACCCCGCGGCGGTGCCACAGCCGGTGGCCGCCGGACCGGTCTTCGGTGCCGTGCGCGGGGGCTACCGCGAGATGATCGCCGCACTCGTCGCCGCGTCGGCGGCCCGGGTGCGCACCGGCGTCACCGTGCGGGAGCTGCACCGCCGCCCCGACGGCTGGCGGCTGGTCCTCGGCCCGGTCCCGCAGCCCGAGGCGCTCGACGTCGACGCCGTCGTCCTCGCCGTCCCCGCACCCGCCGCGCGCCGGCTGCTGGAGCCGGTCGTACCGGCCGCGGCCGCGGCGGCCGGGCGGATCGAGCTCGCCTCCTCCGCGGTCGTCGCGCTCGCCTACCGGGCGGCCGACGTCGCCGGCCTGCCCGGCACCTCCGGCTGTCTGGTCGCCGCGGACGAGCCGCTGTCGGTCAAGGGCGTCACCCACGCGTCGACGAAGTGGGCCCACCTCGGTGCGGACGGTCTGGTCCGGATCCGGGCCTCGATCGGCCGGTTCGGGGAGGAGGCGAGCCTGCAGGTCGACGACGCCGAGCTCGTCGACCGCGTCCGCGCCGACCTGGCCGTCCTCGACGGCGTCGACGCCGTCCCGGTCGCGTCGTTCGTGCAGCGCTGGGGCGGCGGTCTGCCGCAGTACGGCGTCGGCCACGGCGCGGTCGTCGACGCGCTGGAGTCGGCCGTCGCCGCCGTCGGGGGCCTGGAGGTCGCCGGGTCGATGCTGCACGGGGTCGGTGTCCCCGCCTGTGTGGCGACCGCGCGGTCCGCCGCCGAGCGGCTCGCCGCGGCCCTGCCCTCCGCACCGACCGGTCGCTGAGGGCACCCTCACCGGCCGCGTACCATGCCCGACATGGCCCGCGTGGACGTCAAAGCGATCAACGACACCATCCGCTACACCATGTGGTCGGTCTTCCGGGTCGAGCCCGGCCGCCTCGGCGACGACCGTGCCCCCGCCGCCCGCGAGGCCACCGAGTACCTCGACGCGCTCGCGAACAAGGACGTCGCCGTCCGCGGCGTGTACGACCTCGCCGGTGTGCGGCACGACGCCGACTACATGATCTGGTGGCACGCCTCGGAGATCGAGTCGCTGCAGGCCGCCTACTCCGACCTGCGCCGCACCACCGCGCTCGGCCGGGCCAGCGTGCCGGTCTGGAGCCAGACCGCGCTGCACCGCCCGGCGGAGTTCAACAAGAGCCACGTCCCGGCGTTCATGGCCGGCGAGGACCCGAAGCGCTACGTCTGCGTCTACCCGTTCGTCCGGTCCTACGAGTGGTACCTGCTGCCCGACGCCGAGCGCCGGAAGATGCTGGCCGACCACGGCATGGAGGCCCGCGACTACCCGGACGTGCGCGCCAACACGGTTCCGGCCTTCGCCCTCGGCGACTACGAGTGGATCCTCGCCTTCGAGGCCGACGAGCTGTACCGCATCGTCGACCTCATGCGGCACCTGCGCGGCACCGAGGCCCGCCGCCACGTGCGCGAGGAGATCCCGTTCTACACCGGCCCGCGGGTCGAGGTCGGCGACCTCGTCGCGTCCCTGCCGTGAGCCGGGCGCGGGGCCGTCGCGCGACGGCCCCGCACCGGTGTCAGCCCTCGGCGGGCTCCAGGGTCAGCGACACCGAGTTGATGCAGTAGCGCAGGTCGGTCGGGGTGCCGTAGCCCTCGCCCTCGAACACGTGGCCGAGGTGGCCGTGGCAGTTCGCGCACAGCACCTCGGTGCGCGTCATGCCCAGGCTGGAGTCGACCCGCTCGATGACGGCATCGCCCGCGAGCGGGGTGAAGAACGACGGCCACCCGCAGTGCGACGCGAACTTCGAGTCGCTGCGGAACAGCTCCGCCCCGCAGGCCCGGCAACGGTAGACGCCGGTGGTGGTCGTGTCGGTGTACTCACCGGTGAACGGGCGCTCGGTCCCGGCCTTGCGGAGCACCTGGTACTCGGCCGGGCTCAGCTGGGCCCGCCACTCCTCGTCGGACTTCTGCACCTTCGGGGCCGGGAGCTCGGACCCGGAGGCGGTGGTGTTGCGGCTGAACAGACCCATGCATCCACGGTAACCCGTTGATCGGTCGTGTGCCGCCGGTCGTCGGACCCGGGTGGCTCGTCAGACCCAGGTGGCGACCACGAACCCGGCCGCGTTCGCGACGACCCACGCCGCGACGAACAGCAGCAGCACCGTCACCGCGACCGCGGCGGCCCGCCGGGGGCCCCGTAGCCGGTTCGCCGACTCCGCGAAGTCCCCGACACCGCGGATGTAGCCCTCCACCGAGCACGACGGCAGCCGCTGCATGCGGTCCAGGTGCGCGGCGAACTCCCGCGCCTCGGGATCCTCCGGGTCGAGGCCCAGCAGGTCGTCGTCGAACCGGGGGGACCGGTAGGAACTCATGGGCACACGATAGTCACCGGGGGTAGGTTCGCCGGGTGGCGAGCCGTGAGGTCGTGATGCTGCAGGTCGACGGGCCGGACGGGCCGCGTGAGGTCCGCCTGACCAGCCCGGACAAGGTGGTGTTCGGCGAGCTCGGGATCACCAAGCGCGAGGTGGTCGAGTACTACGTCGCGGTGGGGGAGCCGATGGCGTCCGCGCTGCGTGACCGCCCCACCAACCTGAAGCGGTTCAACTCCGGGGTGGACGGCGAGCCGTTCTTCGTCAAACGCGTCCCGAAGGGTGCCCCGGACTGGGTGCGGACCTGCACGGTGACCTTCCCCAGTGGCCGCACCGCCGAGTCGGTGTCGATCACCGAGCCGGCGACGATCGCCTGGGCGGCCAACCTCAACACCCTCGACTTCCACCCGTGGCCGGTCCGCTGCGCCGACACCGACCACCCCGACGAGCTGCGCATCGACCTCGACCCGCAGCCGGGCACCGACTTCGGCGACGCCGTCGTCGTCGCGCAGACGCTGCGCGAGGTCCTCACCGAGGCCGGACTGACCGGGTGGGCCAAGACCTCCGGCGGGCGGGGCGTGCACGTCGCCTGTCCGATCCGGCCCGAGTGGGACTTCGTGGAGGTCCGGCACGCCGTCATCGCGATCGCCCGGCGCGTCTGCCGGCGGATCCCGGAGCTGGCCACGGTGGACTGGTGGAAGGAGGAACGCGGCGAGCGGGTGTTCCTCGACTACAACCAGGCGGCCCGTGACCGCACCATCGCCTCGGCCTGGTCGGTGCGCGGTCTGCCCGCCGCGACCGTCTCCATGCCGGTCACCTGGGACGACCTCGGCGAGGTCGACCCCGCGGCGTTCACCCTGCGCACCGTGCCCGGTCTGCTGGAACGCCACGGGGACCCGCACGCCGGGATGGGCGAGGAGCGGGGGAGCTGCGCGAGGGCGCTGGAGTGGTACGCCGAGGACGAGGCCGAGCGCGGCCTGGGGGACCTGCCCTACCCGCCGGAGTACCCGAAGATGCCCGGCGAGCCGCTGCGGGTGCAGCCCAGCCGGGCGCGCAAGCAGTAGCCACCGCGGCCACGCCGGCGACCGTCGAGATCACCGGGACCGGGTCGGCGCACCGACCCGGGGGCCGGTCGCGGTGGCAGAATCCCCTGCCATGTACGCGGTCCTGGACGACGGTCCCTACGCGGGTGAGCAGGTGCGCATCGACCCCGACGCCACCGGCCGTCCGCCGCGGACGATCGAGCTGTCCGACCCCGGCGGGGGCCCCAGGGGCTACGTGCTGATCGGACCGCTCGCCGACGCCGACCGCTGGCTCTACCGGCGCGCCCGCGGCGACGTCGACGCGTGATCACCGGTTGTGGAGCGCAGCGTCCGTGAGCCGGGCGGGATCCTCCACGACCGGTGATCACGCACCGCGTTCGCGGGCGCGCTTGCGGCGCTTCCCCTCGTGCATGGCCGCGACCCGCGGTACCGGGATCGCCCGGCCCTCGGTGAGCAGCACCTCCTGCAGGGCCGCGGGTGCGGGCCGCAGCTCCGACCAGGTCGGGCGTCCGTCGAGCAGACCGGCCACGGTGCCCACCGTGAAGTCGGCGGGCGAGGCCCCGTCCAGTTCGTCCCAGGTGAGGGGGAACGACACCGGCAGGCTGGGGCGGGCCCGCGGGCTGTAGGGCGCGGCGAGGGTGGCCCCGCCTGCCCGGGTCGGGTCGAGGAAGACCCGCCCGCCGCGGTCGTCCCGGATGAACGCGGTCGTCGCGATGTCGGGGGCCAGCGCCGCGGCGCGGGCGCACACCGCGCGGGTCGCGGCGAACGCGTCGTCGATCGGGAGCTGCTCGGACAGCGGGACCACCAGGTGCAGGCCGGTGGCACCGCTGGTCTTGACCGCGGCGGCGAGGCCCAGCTCGGCCAGCGCCGCCCGGACCGGGTGCGCGGCCGCGACGACGCGCTCGAAGCCGGCGCCGTCGGGCGGGTCGAGGTCGATCACGAGCTCGCCGGTGGTCGTCGCGCCGTGCGGCACGAGGGTCGGGTGGAACTCGACCGCACGCTGGTTGCCGAACCACAGCAGCGTGCGGCGGTCGTGGCAGAGCGGGTAGTGCACGGTGCGCTGCGAGGACTCCGCCCACACGTCGACGGTCGGGATCCAGTCCGGCGCCCCGCGCGGGAGGTTCTTCTGCATGAACGGCGCCTGGCCGGGGCGGGCCCGCACCACCGACAGGGGCCGGTCGGCCAGCGCGGGCAGCAGGAGCTCGGCGACGGCGTCGAGGTGGTCGAGCAGGGCCCGCTTGGTGACGCCGGCGCCGTCGAAGGCCTCGGCGTCCAGGCTGGTGAGCTCCACCCCGTCGCGGACCTCGTCGACCTGCCGGCGCGCCACGGCTCAGCTCCCGATGAACCCGCGCTCGGCCAGCCAGGCCCGCGCGACGTCACGGGGGCTCTGCCCGCCTGCGGAGACCCGGCCGTTGAGCTGCTGCACGGTCTGCTGGTCCAGGGCCGCGGTGATCGGGGCGAACAGGTCGGCGACCTGCGGGGCCCGGTCGAACACGTCGGCCCGGAAGACCGGGACCGCGCTGTAGGTGATGTGGTAGCCGCGGTCGTCGGTGAGCACCTTGAGGCCCAGCGCCGGGATGCGGCCGTCGGTGGCGGCGACCTCGCCGAACAGGCAGACGCCGTCGGCCGTCGACTGGAAGATGACACCCTGGTCGAGGGTCTTGCGCCGGTCACCGGGCAGCTCGAAGCCGTAGGCGCGCTGGAGCCCGGCGAGGCCGTCGGCTCGGGAGGCGTACTCGGTCTCGACGCAGACGTCGCCGGGCTGGCCGGAACGGACATAGGCGGCCATGTCGCTGATCGTGTTCAGGTTCAGCCGGGCGGCCGTCGCCCCGTCGACGACGAAGGAGTACGTGTTGTCGAACCGGGCGCGGTCCAGCCACACCACGCCGTTCTGCACACGGTCGCGCCGGCGCAGCTCGGCCAGTACCTGGTCGTCGGGCAGGGTGCGGGTCTCGCGCAGGTACGACGCCCACGCGGTGCCGGTGTACTCCCAGTAGGTGGAGATGTCCCCGGACAGCAGCGCCTGCCGGGTGGCGTCGGACCCGCCGATGTTGCACCGGTCGGTCACCGAGGCCCCGGCCGACTCCAGCGCCGCGATCGAGATCTGGCACAGGATCTGCTGCTCGTCGAAGTTCTTCGACCCCACGACGTAGGTCCGCCCGGACAGGTCGACGCCCCGGGCGAGCGACCCGGCCGTCGCCCGTGGCCCGCCGCCGGCCAGGCCGGTGCAGCCGCCCACCAGCAGCGCGACGGCGAGCAGGGCCGGGACCAGCGTCCGCAGCCTGCGGCCGGGGAAGGGGCTCACGGGATCGTCCTGCTTCGCCGGGAGGGCATGGTCCGGTCAGCCGATCACGAACCGTCCCCCGGCGCAACGTTCACGCGCGCACGGTGATCGACCCGGGACACTGCGACAACGGGACACCGCGACCCCGCACCCGGTGGAGCCGGGGCGGGGTCGCGGCGGGCGCACCGGGACACCTCAGCCGATGAAGCCCTTCTGGGTCAGCCACTCACGCGCGACGTCGCGTTCGTTCTGGCCGAAGGAGGACACCTTGCCGTTCAGGTCGAGGATGGTGTTGTAGTCCAGGGCCTGGGCGATCGGCGCCAGCACCTGCCGGACGGCGGGGTTGGCGTTGTAGACGTCGGCGCGGATGGTCGGTGCCGCGTTGTAGGTGACGTGGTAGCGCTTGTCGTCGTCGAGGACCTTGAGCTTCAGGCCGGGGATGCGGCCGTCGGTGGTGAAGACCTCGCCGAACAGGCACTTGTTGTCCGCGGTGGCCTGGTAGATCACGCCGGTGGCGAGCACCTGCGGGTTCTGGGCGGTGAAGCCGTAGGTCTTCTCCAGGCCGCGCAGGCCGTCGTCACGGGAGTTGTACTCGGTCTCCACACACATCGAACCCGCCGGTGCCCGGCCCGACTTGATGTAGTCGGCCATCTGCGACAGCGTCGTGATGCCGAGCTCCTGCGACTTCGCCTCGGTCATGGCGAAGGCGTAGGTGTTGTTGAAGTTGGCCTTGTCCAGCCACTGGATCTTGTTCTGCTCCAGGTCGCGCTGGGCGACGAGGTTGTAGAGCTCGTTGTCGTCGGTGACCCGGCGGGTCTCCTTGAAGAAGGAGGCCCAGGCGGTACCGGTGTACTCCCAGTAGATGTTGATGTCCCCGGCCAGCAGCGCCTGGCGGGTGACGTCGGTGCCACCGGTGTTGCAGCGGTCGGTGACGTTGCCGCCGGCCGACTCGAGCGCGGCGACGGTGATCTGGCAGAGCACCAGCTGCTCGTCGAAGTTCTTGCCGCCGACGACGTAGTTCTGTCCGCTCAGGTCACCGGCCTGGGCCAGCGAGCCGCCGGAGGCCGACGGGCCACCGCCGCTCAGGCCGCCACAGCCCGCCAGGGCGAGCGCCGCCGCGGCGGCCGTCGCCGTCAGGGCGAGACGCCGGGATCGTCCGAACTTCACGTGTCCTCCAGGGAATGCGGTACTGCGGGGATTCGGGGGCGAGCGGGGCCCGCGTCAGCCGGCGTTGCGGCGGACGGCGTACTCGGCGAGACCGGCGAGCCAGTCCACGATCAGGGCCAGCGCGGCGACGATGGTCGCGGCGACGAGGGTTCCGGTGGGGCGGCCGAGCTCGAGCATCCCCTTGATCGGCTCGCCGAGACCGCCGGCGCCGACGTAGGTGGCCAGGGCCGCGGTGCCGACGTTCAGCACGAGCGCGACGCGGACGCCGGCGACCATGACCGGTGTCGCCAGCGGCAGCTCGACACGCAGCAGCGTCTGCCGCGCCGACATCCCGATGCCGCGGGACGCCTCGATCAGCGCCTTGTCGACCTGCTGGAGCCCGACCACGGTGTTGGTGAGCACCGGCAGCAGCGCGGCCAGTGCCAGCGCGACGACGGCGGTGGGCAGGCCCAGCCCGAGCGGGGAGAACGCGAGCAGGACGATCACGCCGAACGCGGGCAGGGCCTGCATGAACCCGGTGAACGCCAGGATCGGGCGCTGGATCCGGTGGGCGGACGGGCGGCTGATCGCGATGCCGGCCGGGATCGCCACGATGATCACGACGAGGGTGGACAGGCCGGTCAGCACCAGGTGCTCGCCGAGCCGCTCCCCGAGCGAGCTCGCGTTGATCACCGAGGCCTCGACGTCGTCGAGGCCCTGGGAGGCGGCGTAGAGCAGCACCAGCACCACACCGACGACGGCGATGAGCGGGTTGACGATGAGCGACCGGTCCAGCCGCCGGGTCCGTCGGACGACCGGCTCGGCCGAGGACGACCCGGACGGCGCGCCAGCGCCGGTCTCCTCGGCGGCGGGGGCGCTCACGAACCGGCCTTCGTCTTGAGGCCCTCGACGAGGTCACGCCACCAGAGCGCGCCCTGCAGCCTCTGCTGCTCGTCGACCACGCCGACCAGCTCGGTCTGGGAGTCGAGCATGACGTCGACGGCGTCGTAGACGGTCCCGGTGCGCGGCACCGTGACCAGCTTGGGCAGGTCGGCGGTGCCCGGCAGGTAGGCCCAGCGCACCGGGCGGCCCTGCGCGTCGGCCTCGTAGGTGGGGGAGCCGTTGCGGGCGGCGGTGCCGTCGAGGTCGACCGGCTGCAGCTCCAGGCGGGACAGCTCCAGCAGCGACAGCCGCCGGACCGCGGCGCCGGCGCCGACGAACTCGGCGACGAACTCGTTGGCCGGGTGGGTCAGGATCATGTCGGGGGTGTCGTACTGCTGCAGCGTGCCGCCGGGCCCGAACACCGCGATCCGGTCGCCGAGCTTGACCGCCTCGGTGAGGTCGTGGGTGACGAAGCAGATGGTCTTGGCGAGCTGCTGCTGCAGCTCCAGGAACTCGTCCTGGATGCGCTCGCGGGTGATCGGGTCGATGGCGCCGAACGGCTCGTCCATCAGCATCACCGAGGGGTCCGCGGCGAGTCCGCGGGCGACGCCGACACGCTGCTGCTGTCCGCCGGAGAGCTGGCGCGGGTAGCGGTCGCGGTAGTCCTTGGGCTCCAGCCCGACCAGGTGCAGGAGCTCGTCGACCCGGGCGGTGATCCGGTTGCGGTCCCACCCGAGGATCTTCGGGACGACGGCGATGTTGTCGCCGATCGTGAAGTGCGGGAACAGGCCGACCTGCTGGATGACGTAGCCGATGTGGCGGCGCAGCTCGTCGGCGTTGACGTCGGTGACGTCGTCGCCGTCGAGCAGGATGCGACCCGTGGTGGGCTCGATGAGCCGGTTCATCATCTTGAGCGTGGTCGTCTTGCCGCAGCCGGACGGCCCGATGAACATCGAGATGGTGCCCTCGGGCACCTCCAGGTCGAGTTCCTGCACGGCCGGGGTGGTGGACTTCGGATAGGTCTTGCTGATGCCTTCGAGAGCGATCATCGGCTTGCCGGAATCAGACACGGATCCCCCTCGGGGTGGTGAAGCGCTGCACGATCCAGAAGACGACCTCGTAGACCGCAGCCACGACGAGGCAGCCGAGCGTGGCCGCCAGAACCTGGTTGAACGAGTTGACCGATCCCAGCCGTTGCAGGCCGAGGAAGAGCGAGGAGCCGAAGCCGGGGCCGTTGATGGCGCCGGCGACGACGGCGATACCGATGATGATCAGGACGGCGACCCGGATGCCGGACAGGATCACCGGCCAGGCCAGCGGCAGCTGGATGGTGACCATCCGGCGCACCGAGCCCATCCCCATTCCTCGGGCGGACTCGAGGACGGCGTCGTCCACCGAGGAGAGCCCGGCGACGACGTTGCGCAGCACCGGGTAGATCGCGTAGATCGTCAGGGCCGTCAGCGACGGCGTGACGCCGAGCCCCAGGATCGGCTGCAGCAGGCCGAACAGCGCCAGGGACGGGATCGTCAGCGCGGCGGAGAACACGATCAGCAGCGCCTCGCGGGAGCCCGCGCGGACCGGGCGGCTCCATGATTCGGGCGTCAGACGATTGGTGTGCAGCAGGGTGCCCGCCGCCAACGAGATCACGACCGCGATTCCGACCGAGATCGCGACCACCAGGAAATGCTGCTGGCCGTAGAACACCAACTGGTTCAGCTGGGTGCCGACATAGGTGAAGAAATCCACCGTGCTCCTTCCGCCCGGGGGCCGTGTCCGCCGCTCGGGGCAGGGGCACGGTCCTTCCGCACCACTCGTCGTCGGGTCCGTTCGGCGTTACACCCACCCGAACGACGTGACCGGGAGTTCGCGTGCGCCCACCGGTGCGGTGGGCATGACCTGCGGCCTCCTGCTCGCCCGACGGAGCCTAGCCGCAGAACGGTGGGGGCGGTAAGTCGAGCGGACCGTTCCGGGACGATGGCGTCGGCATTCCGGAAACGTTTCGTGCCACCGTCGTCGCAGGTGGGGATGGGCGACAACGCTGTTCCCGCAACCGCACCGGAAAGCGGCGGATACGCAATCGTGACCTTCTGCGCCGGTTTCGTCGCATCCCGACCGCGGTCCGGCTCCACCCAGGGTGAGCCGCCCGGAGCACGCGGTTACGGCGGGCAGACCACGGGCTGGGAGGGCGCCCGGCCGGTCAGCAGCGCCCGGTCGACGAGGCCGGTGACGCAGGGGGTGCGCGGATACGCCCCGGTCCCGCTGCCCTGCCAGCGCACCAGCCGCCCCGTCGCGAGCTGTTGGGCTGTCCGTTCCGCGCCGCTCTGCGGCGAACGCGGGTCCTGCGCGGTCCCGATCACGAGGACCGGGGGCGGGGGAGCGCCCTGCGGCGCCGCCGGGGTGACCGGCCCGCCCGAGGGCCACGGCCCGCAGGCCACGAGGTCCTGCGCCGCAGCGACACCGAACAGCGGGAAGCGCTGCGCCCACTGCCCGGCCAGGCCGGCGGCCTCACCGGGGGTCACCCGCACCCGGCTGTCGTTGCAGCGGGTGGCCAGGGTGGCGTCGAAGCGGCCCTGCGGGCCTCCCAGCGGGGCCAGGATGCGGACCAGGCCCGCCGGGTCGCCGTCCCCGGCGGCGACCAGCGCGGACTGCAGCTCCGGCCAGCGGGCGGGCTGGGACAGGACCGAGCGGACCGCGCGCAGCGTCGCGCCCGCGGTGACGGCGTCGCCGTCGCCGGCCGGCAGGGCGGTGCGGGACAGGCGGAACACCAGCTCGTCGACGTAGCCGCGCGGGTCGGGGCCCAGCGGGCAGGCCGGCGAGGCGGTGCAGGCCACGGCGAAGGCGTCGAAGGCCTTCTCCGCGGCCGCGGTCGTGCTCTCGGTCCGGGCGGGCTCGTCGAGGGTGGGGTCACCGGGGCCGTCGAGCACGACCCGCCCGACGGAGCCCGGGTGCGCGCCGATCCAGGCAGCCGCGGCGTCGGCGCCGTCGCCGACGGCGAGCAGGTCCAGCCGGGCCGCGCCCAGCACGGACCGCAGCGACTCCAGGTCGTCGGCGCCGCTCGCGGCGCGGTAGCTGGTCAACGTCCCCGACAGCAGCAGGTTGCAGTCCTGCACCACCTCGCGGGCGCGTTCCAGCAGTGCCGTCATGGCGGCCTCGTCGCGGCGGTCCGGTCCGGCGTCGAGCAGGATGGCGCGCGCGTCGACCGGGGCGCAGTCGAGCAGGTCCTCCCCGGTGCCGCGGCGGTCCATGCCGATCACCTGGTAGCGGTCGAGCACCGCGGCGGGCAGTCGGGCGGCGAGGCTCACCGCGGTCCGGGCGGACCCGTCGGTACCGGTGTCGCCGAGCACGACCAGCGCCGGCCGCCCGTCCGGCGCGCCGGGCGTGGTGACCCGGGTCAGACCGAGCCGGGCCGGGCCCAGCTCGGGCCGGTCCCGGTCGGCGGGCACGGTGAGCCGGGCGCAGCCGACCGTCAGGGGGCGCCCGGCGGGCAACGGGGTGCCCGCGGTGGTCAGCGCCGCGGCCGTGTCGGCGGTGCAGTCGGTGAACCCGGTGGTGCGGACCGGGTCGGAGTCCGGCAGCAGGTCGGGGTCGGCGGGCGGGCCCGCGGCCGAGGTCGGAGGGGCGGCGGGCAGCTGTTCACCGCGCACCGCCACCGGTGGCCGCTGCGACGGCCCGACCGCACACCCGGCGAGCAGCACCGCGGCGAGCAGGACCCCGAGCACACTCCACCGCCGCACGAGCACCGATCATGCCCGCACCGGGGTGTGGCCTCGGTGAGCGGCCCCGCTCCTACCGCGCCGTCCAGCCGCCGTCCTGGGACAGCGACGTCCCGGTGATCGACGCCGACGCCGGCCCCCACAGCAACGCGGCCAGCTCCGCGGTCTCGGCGGGCTCGATCAGCCGCTTCACCGCCACCGGGGTGAGCATGATCTTCGTGACGACCTCGTCCTCGGAGATCCCGTGCGTGCGGGCCTGGTCGGCGATCTGGGCCTCGACCAGCGGGGTGCGCACGTAGGCCGGGTTGATGCAGTTGCTGGTCACGCCGTGCTCGGCGCCCTCCAGCGCGGTGACCTTCGACAGGCCCTCGAGGCCGTGCTTGGCCGAGACGTAGGCGGACTTGTACGGCGAGGCCCGCAGGCCGTGCGCGGAGGAGATGTTCACGACCCGGCCCCAGCCACGGGCGTACATGTGCGGCAGCGACCGCCGGATCAGCCGGAACGGCGACTCCAGCATCAGGCGCAGGATGTTCGAGAACATCTCCGGGTCGAACTCCTCCAGCCGCGAGACGTGCTGGCGGCCGGCGTTGTTGACCAGGATGTCGACATCGGTGGGCAGCTGCTCGACGGCGTCGAGGTCGGACAGGTCGCACCCCAGCGGCGTGACCAGGTCGCTCTCGGCGGCCAGCGGGGCCACCCGGTCCTCGGCGAGGTCCACCGCGTACACCCGCGCCCCGTCGGCGACGAGCCGGCGCGCCACCGCGGCCCCGATCCCGCTGCCCGCCCCGGTGACGAGGGCCGTCCTGCCGTCCAGCACTGCGCTCATGCCGACGACCGTACGGACGCCGGCCGGCCCGGCTCCTGTGAGCCGGGTCACCCACCCGGCCGGTGGGTCAGGAGACCCGCGGGCGGTCGTCGCGAGGGGCCGCGTCCAGCTCCAGCCGCACGGCGACGGGCAGGTCCGCCATCCCCAGCGCGTCGCGGATCGCGGGCAGGACCTCGGCGTCGAGGCGGCGGCAGATCTCGGCGACCTCCCCGTCGGCGACGTCCTCGTCGACCCACACGGTGGCGCGCACCGCGGGTGCGGAGGCGCTGCCGACCATCCGGGCCCGGGCCCGGGTCACCCCGGGCAGCGTGGCGGCCCCGTCGGCGACGGCGTCGGCCGCGGCGGAGGCGCCGATCCGGATCTCGGTGTCCGGTCCGCCGTCCAGGACCAGCTCCGGGCGGGGCTCCGGGCGCAGCGACCGGGCGGTCCACCAGAGCCCGAGCAGCACCAGCACGAGCCCGGCCAGGACCGCGACCAGCCGGGCGGCGGTGCCGTGGTCCAGCAGGAACTGCTCGACCACCGGGTCCAGCAGCGGGCGCTGCGGGCGGCCCCGCCCGAAGACCCCGGTCACCAGGAGCACGGTGAGCACGCCGACGGCGAGCAGCAGCCCGCCGAGGAGGACGAGGCCGGTGCGGGCACCGCCCGCGGAGCGGTACTGGGCGCGCCGCGCGGTCCGCGCCGCGCGGCGCGGGTTCGCGAGGGCGGGTGCCGGCGACCCTCCCGCCGGGATCCCGGTCGAGCTCGCGTCGTCGGTCATCACTGCACTTCCTTCGAGCCCGGCTGGTCCGGGGTGGCGCGCACGGTCAGGCGCGGCCGCCGGGCCAGGGGAAGCGCGTCGAGGACGCCGGAGGCGGCGGCGCGGGCCGCCTCGCGCAGCACGTCGACGTCCCCGCGGCCGCGGGCGTTCACCACGACCGAGCGGGCCGACGCGGTCACCGAGGCCGCGGTCACCGGGTCCGCGGCCCGGACCCGGGTGCCGACCAGGCGGGCCAGCACCCGCGGCGCGGTGGCGACGGTGAGCCCGGGCGACGGCGCGTCGAGTGCGACATCGTGGCGCCGGGCGAGCAACCCGACGAGCAGCAGCACGGCCCCGACGACGATCACCCCCACCGCGACCCAGAGCACCGGCTGCGCGGTCCACAGGGTGTTCTGGACGGTGGTGCGCCAGTCCCGCCAGGGGACGAGCAGCCCGGGGCCGGAGACCCGGCCGGCCCAGGCCGCCACCACCTCGACGACGACGAGCGCGCCGAACGCGGCCACCACCAGGCTCAGCAGCGGCGCGAGAACGCGGAGCAGGACACGCACGGGGTCCGGCCTCCCTCTTCCGACTCGGTCACGGGTCCGACGGTTCTACTGCACGTCTACTGCACGCGGGGGGAGGCCGGGCGCGGCCCGGCGTCCCCCGATCGGAGGGCCTCGACCTCGACGGTCAGGCCGCGCAGACGGTGCCCGGTGGTGCGACGCAGGTCGGCGTCGATCCGCTCCCGGACCTCGGCGACGGCGGCCCGCACCGACCCGGGGTGGGCCAGGGTGAGCCGCAGCCGGACGTCGACCTCGCCGGCGTCGCCGGTCTTGCCGGTCGTGTCGTCGCTGGTGACCCCGACCGTGCCCCGCGCCGGACCCGACCGCCGGGTCACCCGGGCGGTCGGTCCGGACTCGCCGACGTCGAGCCCGGCGACCCGCCGGGCGCGGTGCCGGGTCGCCGGCGCGGTGTCCGCGGCGTACTCGACGATCTTGCGCAGCACCGCCGGGTCGATCTCCAGGACGCCGCGCTCGGCGGGGTCGGGGAGGGTGCTCACCGGTCGCGGCCCCGGCCGAGGCCGGACAGGTCCAGCTCGCCGTCGAGGACCCGGCCGACGACCAGGCCGATGATGCCGAGCACCAGGGTGATGACGAAGGCCAGGAAGCCGCCGGTGGCACCGGCGACGCCCAGCAGGAGGCCCGCGAGCAGGCCGGTCTGGGTGGCGTTCATGAGATGTCCTCTCCGGGACGGGTGGGGCGGGGTGAGTGCCGGCCGGGCCGGTCGACCCGGGGGTGCGTGCGACGTCGGACGGTGCGGATCAGGGCCACCAGGACCCGGGTCGGCAGCGGCAGGTCGCGCACGATCTCGATCGGTGCGTCGTAACGGGGGTCGTCGTGGCGGGGGTCGTCGAGGCCGGATGCCGCCCCGCCGTGCGGGTCGGCCGCGAGGGCGCGGAAGCGGGCCAGCCCGGCGCGGAAGACCTCCGGGTCACCCCCGCGGTCGGGGTGGTGGGTACGGACGAACGAGCGGTAGGCCGACCGTTGCTCGGGGGTGAGGCCCCCGGGCCCGCCGGGGTCCGGCTCGACCATCCCGTTCCCACCTCCACCTCAGGTGACCTCCACGTCGGTCACCGTCACGTCGACCGGGACCCCGTCGACCAACGGCGCGACCGATGCCCGCAGCGCCGCGACGGTAGCCGGGATCGGCCGGTCCAGGCGCAGCACCACCCCGATCTCGACCGGATCGTCGGCACCTCCGATCCCGACGCCGACCAGCCGTCGTCCGGGGAGCCAGGTCGCGACGGTGCCGAACGCGCCGCCGTCGAGCTGCACCACCGACGGGTGCGCGGCGACCGTCTCGGCGACCAGCTCGGCCAGGACGGCCGGGCTCCGTGCGGGCACCGTCACTCCACGACGCGGCCGGTCGGGGCAGGAGCCGCCGGGGCGTCGTCCCGGCCGTCGTCCTCGCCGGCCAGGTGGATGTCGTTCACCGCGATGGTGACCTCGATGACCTCCAGCCCGGTCATCCGCTCGACGGCGCCGATGACGTTGCGGCGCACGGCCGCGGCCAGGTCGGCGATGGCGACGCCGTACTCGACGACGACGTCCAGGTCGATCGCGGCCTGCTTCTCGCCGACCTCGACCGCCACGCCCGCGACGGTCGAGGCGCCGCTGGTGCCGCCGCCGGGGATGCGCTCGCGCAGCGCACCGAAGGCGCGCGACGCGCCGGAGCCCATCGCGTACACGCCGGAGACCTCGCGGGCGGCGATGCCGGCGATCTTCTGCACGACGGACGGGGCGATCGTGGTGCGGCCCTGGCCGGTGCCCTCGGCGAGGCGCCCCGCGGGTGTCGTGGCGGAGGTGGTGGTCGGGGTGCCGGAGGTCATCGGTGCTCCTCTCACGGGCCGGCCCCGGGTGGGGGCCCGCCGCGGTGCGTGTGGTGTCCCCCGTGAGATGCCCGTCCCCGGACCTCCCTCACGGTGGTTCACCCGTTCGGCGCAGCCGGGATCCCCGCGGTGGCACGGACGTAGTGCAGGAGCAGTGTCCCGTCGGCCGCCGCCTCGTGGCCGGCCAGGCGCAGCGCACGCGGCACGGGGAGGGGGTCCGGCCCGGTCGCGATCCGCCTCTCGGGGCCCCCGACCAGCACCGGGACCAGGGTGAGGCGCAGCTCGTCGACGACGTCGGCCCGGACCAGCGCGCCGAGCAGGGTCGGCCCGCCCTCGCACAACACGGAGGTGTGGCCGCGGCGGCCGAGGGCGGTGAGCAGCGTGGTGGGGGAGAGGTCGTCGAGCAGCACGACGTCGGCGCCCGCGGCGGCGAGCGCGGCGCGCCGGTCGGCGGGGGCGGCGGTCGTGGTGAGCACGACCGGTGGGGTGACGGTGTCGGTGAACAGCCGTGCGCCGGGGTCCAGCCCGGCCGACCCGGTCACGACGACGACCGGCGGCGGCCCGGGCTGCCGCCCGTCCGGCCCGGGACGGCGCGGCCGGACCCCGCGGTAGTCCTCGTCCCGCGCGGTGCCCGCCCCGACGAGCACGCAGTCCGCCGACCGGCGCAGGGCACGGAACAGGGCCCGGTCGGCGGGGGTGGACAGGCCGCCGGAGCCGGCCCCGCCCGCGCTCACGGCACCGTCGGCGGAACTGACCATGACCGCGGTGACCCGCGGCCGGACGGGTGGGGGACCGGACGCGGAGGGCTCGGTGGACACCCGCCGAGCATCCCGCCGTGCGGGCGACGTGACGCACGGGGGTGTTCTGCCGTAGGGCAGCCTCACTTATGGTGAGCGGAGCCGCACCGGATGGGTGGGGCATCCGGTCGAGCAGGGGGCCACGAGCACGGTGAACGCGATCCAGGTCCGACCACCGTCGGCACAGCAGCCGGCCCCCCCACGGCGGTCGTTGCGCCGCCGTCGGCTGATCGGCCTCGCGGCGCTGGCCGCGGCGCTGCTGCTCGCGGTGCTGGCCAGCATCGCGATCGGGACCAAGGTCATCCCGGTGAACGAGGTGTTCTCCGCGCTGGTCGCCCCGACCGGCAGCGAGAACGACGTGGTCATCCGCTCCCTGCGGATCCCGCGCACCCTGCTCGGGCTGCTGGTCGGGATCGCGCTCGGCCTGGCCGGCGCGCTGGTGCAGGGCTTCACCCGCAACCCGCTCGGCGACCCGGGCCTGCTGGGCGTCAACGCGGGGGCGGCGTTCTTCGTCGTCATCGGCATCTACGTCTTCGGCGTCAGCACGCTGTTCGGCTACGTCTGGTTCGCCTTCGCCGGTGCGCTGGTCGCCAGCGTCGTGGTGTTCGTGATCGGCACCCGGGCACCCGGCGGCGCCACCCCGGTCTCGCTGGCGCTGGCCGGCGCGGCGGTCAGCTTCCTGCTGCAGGCGGGCACGTCCTCGGTGGTGCTGCTCGACGAGACCAGCCTCGACGCCTACCGGTTCTGGGTGGTCGGCTCGCTCGCCGGGCGCGACGCGGCGGTCGGCGGCCAGGTGGTGTGGTTCATCGTCGTGGGCGCGGTGCTCGCGCTGGCCAGCGCGCCCGCGCTCAACGCGCTCTCCCTCGGCGACGACGTCGCCACCTCGCTGGGGCACTCGGTCCGCCGGACCCGGGTCGTCGGCGTCGTCGCGATCACGCTGCTCGCCGGTGCGGCCACCGCGGCCTGTGGGCCGATCGCGTTCCTCGGGCTGATCGTGCCGCACGTCGTGCGGGTGTTCACCGGACCCGACCACCGGTGGCTGCTGCCCGCCGCGGGGCTCGCGGGGGCGGTGGTGCTGCTGCTCGCCGACGTCGTCGGACGGGTGGTGGCCCGCCCCGGTGAGCTGCAGGTCGGCATCGTGATCGCGTTGATCGGCGGGCCGTTCTTCATCGCGCTGGTGCGCCGACGCAAGCTGGGGGCCGTGTGAGCACGCTGACCGACCCGGACACCGGGCCCCGGCCTTCGACGGTGGTCGTCCCCGGTCGCCGCGCCGTCCGCGCGGGCCGCTTCTCCGGTGTGCTGCGCGTGCGCACCGCGGTGGTGCTGCTCGTCTGCGCCGTCGCGCTGGTGCTCGCCGCCGCGGTCAACATGGGCCGCGGCGACTACCCGATCGCACTCACCGACGTGCTGGCGACGCTGTTCGGCGGCGGCGACGCGGGCCAGCAGCTCGTGGTGCTGGAGCTGCGGCTGCCGCGCACCCTGGTCGGCGCCCTGGTCGGCGGCGCGCTCGCCGTGTCCGGGGCCATCCTGCAGGCGGTCGCCCGCAACCCGCTGGCGAGCCCGGACATCATCGGTGTCCAGTGGGGCGCCAGCGCCGCGGCGGTGTTCATCATCGTGCTCGGCGGTGGCGCGGCCGGGGTCGGCGGCGCGTTCGCCTCGCTCGGCATCCCGCTCGCCGCCCTGATCGGCGGGCTCGTGGCCTCGGTCGCGGTGTACGTGCTGGCCTGGCGCAAGGGCATCCAGGGCTTCCGGCTGGTGCTGATCGGCATCGGCATCCAGGCCGTGCTCGTCGCGGCGGTGCAGTGGCTGCTGACCGTCGCGCAGATCTACCAGGCCGCGCAGGCCCAGGTCTGGCTGAACGGCAGCCTCAACGCGCGCAGCTGGAACGAGGTCGTCCCGCTGTCGATCGCGATGCTGGTGCTCGTGCCCGCGGCGCTGGTCCTGGTGCACCTGCTGGGCGCACTGCGCTTCGACGACGACACCGCCCGCGGCCTCGGCGTGCGGGTGAACGGTGCCCGCACCGCGCTGCTGCTCGTCTCCGTCGGCCTCGCCTCGGTCGCGACCGCGGCCGCGGGCCCGATCGCCTTCATCGCGCTGGTCACCCCGCAGATCGCGCGTCGGCTCTGCCGGGTCGGGACCCCGCCGATCGGGGTCTCGCTCGTGCTGGGCGCCGCGCTGACCGTGCTGTCCGACCTGATCGCCCGCACCGCACTGGGGTCCGTCGAGCTCCCGGTCGGCATCGTGACCGCGGTGCTCGGCGCCCCGTTCCTGCTGTACCTGCTCGCCCGCACCCGCCAGGAGGCCCGTCGATGAGCACCGTCGAGGACATCAGTGTCGCGGAGGCCACCGCCTCCCCGACGACGACCGCGGGCGAACCCGTCCGCCCCGGCGAGGTCCGGCTGTCGGCCGAGCAGGTCACGCTCGGCTACGGCGACCGCACCATCGTCGACGGGCTGGACCTGGAGGTGCTGCCCGGCGCGGTCACCACCGTGATCGGCCCCAACGGCTGCGGCAAGTCCACCGTGCTGCGCGCGCTGGGCAGGCTGTTGCCCGCCCGGGCCGGCCAGGTGCTGCTCGACGGCAAGCGGATCGACCGCACCCCGACCAAGGAGGTCGCGCGGGTGCTGGGGATCCTGCCGCAGTCGCCGCTGGCGCCCGAGGGGCTCACCGTCGGCGACCTCGTCGCCCGCGGTCGGCACCCGCACCAGGCCTGGTACCGGCAGTGGTCCTCGGACGACGAGCGCGCCGTCGCCGAGGCGCTGGCCTGGACGGGCCTGTCCGACCTCGCCGAGCGCCCGGTCGACGAGCTGTCCGGTGGCCAGCGCCAGCGCGCCTGGATCTCGATGGCCCTGGCGCAGCAGACCGACCTGCTGCTGCTCGACGAGCCGACCACCTTCCTCGACCTGGCCCACCAGGTGGACGTGCTGGAGTTGGTGCGGCGGTTGCAGTCCGAGGCGGGCCGCACCGTGGTCATGGTGCTGCACGACCTGAACCTGGCCGCCCGCTACGCCGACCGGCTCGTCGCGATGAAGGACGGCCGGATCGTCGCGGCGGGTTCGCCGGCCGAGGTCGTCACCGAGGAGCTGCTCGCCGACGTGTTCGGGCTGCGGGCCCGGGTGCTGCCCGACCCGGTCACCGGCACCCCGCTGGTCGTGCCGGACGCGGGCCCGTCGCTGCGCGCCCCGGAGCCGATCGCCGAGGCATGATCTCCGGTGTGACCCCCGGCGACGACCGACCACCCTTCCTCGCCACCCGCGCGGTGCACGCGGGCAACGACGTCGACGCCGGGACCGGCGCGATCCGCCGCCCGATCGTCGCGGCCAACTCCTACGCCCTGCCCGAGGACCCCTCGGAGCTGGACTGGTCGGGCACCGCGACCCGGCTCTACACCCGCAACGGCGGGGCGAACCAGGGCTGGCTGGAGGACAAGCTCGTCGCCCTGGAGGACCCGGCCGGGGTGTCACCGGGCGGGTGCGCCGCGGTCGCACTGGCCTCGGGCGTCGCGGCGCTGCACGCGGTGTTCTTCACGTTCCTGCGCACCGGCGACCACGTCGTCAGCTCCGACGTCACCTACGTCGCCACCCACCGGCTGCTCACCGAGCTGCTGCCGGACCGGTGGGGGATCACCGCCACCCTGGTCGACTCCTCCGAACCGGAGGCGGTGCGCGCCGCGATCCGCCCACGGACCCGGCTGGTGCACGTCGAGACCCCGGCCAACCCGACCACCCGGATCACCGACGTCGACGCCGTCGCGGCGATCGCGCACGAGGCGGGCGCCCTGCTCAGCGTCGACGCCACCTTCGCGACGCCGGTGCTGCAGCGCCCGCTGGAGCGGGGCGCGGACCTCGTCGTGCACTCGCTGACCAAGTACGTCAACGGCCACGGCGACGCGATGGGCGGTGCGGTGCTGGGCCGCCGCGAGCTCGTCGAGCGGATCCGCGCCGACGCCATGGTCGACGCCGGGGGAGTCATCAGCCCGTTCAACGCCTGGCTGATCGCCCGCGGCGCGGTCACCCTGCCGATGCGGATGCGCGCGCACTGCGCCGGCGCGCAGCAGGTCGCGGAGTACCTGGAGTCCCGCCCGGAGGTCGCCTACGTGGCCTACCCGGGTCTGGCGTCGCACCCGCAGCACGCGCTGGCGACCCGGACCCTCGACGGCGGGTACGGCGGCATGCTGGCCTTCGCCCTGGACGGGCCGCCGGAGCTGCAGAACCGGTTCGTCGCGGGCCTGCGCGTCATCACCTCGGCGGTGTCACTGGGTCACGACGAGTCGCTGATCGTGCACGTCGGGGCCGGTGGCGACGGCCGGGCGGCGCACTTCCCGCCGGAGTTCCGCCGCCTCGGGCACCTGCGCCTGTCGGTGGGGCTGGAGGACCCGCGCGATCTCGTCGCCGACATCGCGCGGGCCCTGGACACCGTCGCGGGCGGCCTCAGCCGATGAGCGACCGGCCGACGATCTCCTTCATGATCTCGTTCGTGCCGCCGTAGATCGCCTGTACGCGGGAGTCGACGAACGCGCGGGCGATCGGGTACTCGAGCATGTAGCCGTAGCCGCCGTGCAGCTGCACGCAGCGGTCGACGACCCGGTTCTGCAGGTCCGAGCACCACCACTTGGCCTTGGCCGCGTCGGGCACAGACAGCTCGCCCTCGCCGTTGTGCTCGGTGATGCAGCGGTCCACGAAGACCCGGGCGATGGAGACCTCGGTGTCCATCTCGGCGAGCTCGAAGCGGGTGTTCTGGAAGTTCGCCACCGGGCGGCCGAAGGCCTTGCGCTCCTTGGTGTAGTCCAGCGTCATCTTCACGGCGGCCTCGGCGCCCGCCACCGAGGCGACGGCGATCGAGAGCCGCTCCTGGGCGAGGTTCTGCATGAGGTAGATGAAGCCCTGGCCGACCTCGCCGAGCCGGTTCGCGTCGGGCACCCGGACGTCGGTGAAGCTCAGCTCCGCGGTGTCCTGGGCCTTCATGCCGACCTTCTTCAGGCGGCGGCCGCGTTCGAAGCCCTCCATCCCGCGCTCCACCACGAACAGGGTGAAGCCGAGGTGCTTGGCGTCGGGGTCGGTCTTGGCGACGACGATCACCAGGTCGGCCAGGATGCCGTTGGTGATGAAGGTCTTGGAGCCGTTGAGGATCCAGTCGTCGCCGTCGCGACGGGCATTGGTCGCGATGCCTTGGAGGTCCGAGCCGGTCCCGGGCTCGGTCATGGCGATCGCGGTGATCAGCTCGCCGGAGCAGAAGCCGGGCAGCCAGCGCTTCTTCTGCTCGTCGGTGCACAGCCGCAGCAGATAGGGCTGCACGACGTCGTTGTGCAGCGGGAAGCCGATCCCGCTCGCACCGGCCGCGACGATCTCCTCGGCCAGGATCGCGTTGTAGCGGAAGTCGTCGACCCCGCCCCCGCCGTACTCCTCGGGGACGGCGGTGCCCAGCAGGCCGGCCGCGCCCGCCGCGGTCCATACCGCTCGGTCGACCTGGCCGTCCTCCTCCCACTGCTCGTGGTGAGGGGTGACCTCCTTCGCGATGAAGGTCCGGCACAGGTCACGGAACGCGTGGTGCTCGTCGTCGAAGATCTCGCGCTGCATGGTCGGCAGTCTCACATACCGACGGGTAACTCCGGTCGTCCTCGCGGGCCGTCGATGACCCACGCGTGCCGATAGGGTGCGCCCGTGGATCTCGTGGACGCCGTCGCCAACGTGTGGGACCGGGCCGTGGTCGGCCACCTCGCCGACCTGCGCCGGATGCCGCGGGACGCGGTGGTGGGCTCCCCGCAGGGGATCCTGTTCCGGTACCGCCCGTTGTCCGGCGTGGATCCCTCCGAGGGCGCGCCGGTGCTGCTCGTGCCGCCGCTGGGTGCCCCGGACTTCGCCTACGACCTGCGCCGCGGCTGCTCGCTGGTGGAGCACCTGCTGCAGCAGGGCCGGACCGTCTACCTGATCGACTACGGGCCCAAGTCGTTCTCCGACCGCAGCCTGGGCATCGAGAGCTGGGTCGACGAGCTGCTGCCCGACACGGTCCGCCGGGTCTCCGAGGAGACCGGCGACGAGGTGCACCTCGTCGCCTGGTCGCTCGGCGGGATCTTCGCGCTGCTCACCGTCGCCGCCGCGGTGCAGGCACGCGACCCGCTGCCGGTGCGCTCGGTCGCCGCGATCGGCACCCCGGTCGACATCTCCCGGGTGCCGCTGGTGGCACCGATCCGGCCGCTCGCGCAGATCAGCGGCGGCCGGCTGGTCTCGTCGATCTACCGGGCCGTCGGCAGCTTCCCGGCGCCGATGGTGAGCTGGGCGTTCCAGCTGACCGCGGTGGACCGGCTCGTCACCAAGCCGCTCGCGATCGCGTCGCGGATCGACGACCGGGACTGCCTGGCCCAGATCGAGGCCGTCGACCACCTGATGCGCAACATGCACGGCTACCCGGGCCGGGTGTTCGGGCAGATCTTCCACCTGCTGCTCCGCAGCAACGATCTCGCGAGCGGCGGACTGCGCCTGGGCGGGCGCGACGTGGAGCTGGCCGACGTCGGTGTGCCGGTGCTCGTCGTCGCCGGGCGGGACGACGTCATCGCCCCGCTGCGCGCGGTCCGCGCCGGCGTGCCGCTGCTGACCGGCAGCCCCGAGGTCCGGTTCACGACCTCGCCGGGTGGGCACCTGGGCGTGCTGACCGGGCGCCGGGCCCGGGACACGACCTGGCCGGAGCTCGACCGGGCCCTGGCCGGCCGACCCCCCTGGGACGCCGCCGCGGACACCCCCGACGACGAGGCCGGTCCCGCGGTCGGTGCCTGACCGAGCGCGCCGGTGTCTGGCCGGCCGCGCCTGGCTGGCCGCGCCGCCTGACTGGCCTGGTCGCCTGACTGGCCTGGCCGGCTCTGCTGCCTCGTCGGCTCTGCTGCCTGACCGCCCCACTGCCTGACCGGCCCCGCAGCCTGACCGGCCTCGCCGGTGCCGAGGGACCGGCCCCGCTCGGGCCTCGGCCCGTGCGTCGGTCCGCGCCGCGCGCTGACCCCGCGCCGCGTCGCGGTGATCCGCGGTCCGCGCACTGATCCCCAGTCCGCGCGCTGATCCGTCCGGCGCGCGCGTCCGGACGCGCGCGCCGAACGGATCAGCGCGCGCCGACGAGCAGAGGGATTGACCGGTGAGGTGGCTAAGTGATTTAGTCACTTTATGACCGCAGGGAAGACGTTGTCGGAGCGCCTGGCCGACGACATCATGGACATCATCCGGACCGGGAACCTCGGCCCGGGGGACCAGCTCGCGTCCTCCCGCGACCTGGCGCGACGGTTCGAGGTCACCACCCCGACCGTCCGCGAGGCGCTGCGACGCCTGGAGGCCACCGGCGCGGTGGAGTTCCGGCACGGCTCGGGCACCTACGTCGGCGCCGGGGTCGGGCGGCGGCTGCTCGCCAACCCGCACCGTCCGTCGCGGACCTCCGACGGCGTGCACGAGCTGATCCGCGCCCGGCTCGTCCTGGAACCGTCGATCGCGGCCGCCGCGGCCCGGGAGCGTGACACCGCCGGGCTGGCGATGCTCGCCGAGAGCGTCACCAACGCCCTGCACCCGCCGGTCGGCGACCACCGCCCGGCCGTGCACTTCCACGTCGCACTGGCCGCGACCAGCGGCAACGCCCTGCTCCGCGAGACGGTGGAGGCGCTGCTGCACATCCGCGCCCGCGACCAGGTCGAGATCCGGCACCGCTACGACGACCGCGAGCGCGACCACGCCGAGCACGTCGCGCTGCTCGACGCCGTCCGCGGGGGCGACCCGGACCTGGCCGAGCGGCTCTGCCGCGAGCACCTCACCTCGATCGCCGAGGCGGTGGGCGCGTGAGCACGCGACGCCTGGGGGAGATGACGACGGTCGAGGCCGCGGCCGCCGTCGTCGACAGCCCGGTCGTGCTGCTGCCGGCGGGGGCCTTCGAACAGCACGGGCCGGGGCTGCCGCTCGCGACGGACCTGATCCGCGCCGAGGCGGTCTGCGACCGGGTCGCCGCGGAACTGGGCACCGCGGTGGTCGGGCCGTCGTTGCCCGTCGGGGTGTCGCCGCACCACCTGGCCTTCGCCGGCACGGTCAGCCTGACCACCACGACGTTCGCCACGCTCGTGCGCGAGTACGTCGAGGGCCTGTACCGCCACGGCTGGCGCAAGATCTGCGTGGTCACGGGGCACGGCGGGAACGACGCCACCCTCGCGACGGTCGCGCAGGACCTCCTCGCCGTCCGTCCGGACCTGCAGTTCGCGTGGAGCCCGCTCACCCCGCTGGCCGCCGACGTCGTCGCCGCGGCCGGGCCGCCCGAGGTCAGCGGGCACAGCGGGCAGGCCGAGACGGCGCAGATGCTCGCCGTCGCACCGCACCTGGTGCACACCGACCGGCTCGCGGCCGGGACCACCCGGCTCACCGAGCTCGACGCCCTCGGCAGCCTCGCCCGGCGTCGCGGCGGCCCGACGATCACCACCTCCTACGACCGCCTGTCCGGCAACGGGGTCCTCGGCGAACCCCGCCGGGCCGACCCGGAGCACGGCGAGGCGATCGTCGCCGCGATCGTCGACCGGATCACCGACTTCGTCACGGCGTGGCTCAGGGCCTGAGGCCCTCCGACCCGTACGGACCCACAGCACTCCCGCGGTGGCGCCACCGGTGCCCCCGTCGCACGACCTGCCCGTGACCGGGCGGGACCAGCACCGGCCGTCGACGACGCCGTCCGAAGGGAACTCCCATGTCCGCACCGAGCCCGTCAGCGCCGAGATCGTCAGCACCGAGGCCGACGGCAGCACCACGACCCGCGACGACTCCGTCCGCTCCAGCGGCTGTGACCCGACGCCCGGGCAGGGCCCGCCTGCGTGCCGTGGCGACGGCCTGCCTCGTCGCGGCCGCCCTCACCACCGGCGCCGCCGTCGCCCCGACCGCCTCCGGCAGCACACCCGGCCCCGGCGCGGCCCCCGGACCGGTCGGAGCCCCGACCCCCGGCTGCGGCACCACACCGCCGCAGGCGGCTGGCACGACCGCCGTCCGCACCGTGGACAGCGGCGGCCGGGAACGCAGCGTGCGGGTCCACCTGCCCGACGGCTACCGCCCCGACCGGCCCGCCCCGGTGGTCCTGGTCTTCCACGGCCGCGGCAACGACGGCGCCACCACCGAGAACTTCTCCGGCCTGTCCGGCCTGCCCGCCGTCGTCGCCTATCCCGACGGGGTCCCCGGGGGAGAGGGCAAGCGCGCCTGGCAGGGCGCTCCGTACTCGGCGCCGGGCGTCGACGACGTCGCCTTCCCCGGGGACCTCCTCGACGATCTGGAGTCCGCCCTCTGCATCGACCCCGGCCGGGTCTTCGCCACCGGCAAGTCCAACGGCGGCGGTTTCACCGAGATCCTGGCTTGCCGGATGTCCGACCGGATCGCCGCGATCGCCCCGGTCGCGGGCGCCTACTACCGCGACGGCGAGCCGCCGTGCCGGCCCGGCCGCCCGGTCCCCGCGCTGTTCGTGCACGGCACCGGGGACGCCACGATCCCCTACACCGGCGACGCCGACCGTGGCCTGCCCGCGATCCCGGCGAAGGTCGCCGAGTGGGTCGCCCGCGACGGCTGCCGGGCCCGCCCGCAGACCCGCCGGATCCGGCCCGACGTCACCATCGCGACCTGGCGGGGCTGTCGCGACGGAGCCCGGGTGGCGCACGTCGCCGTCGACGGCGGCGGGCACACCTGGCCCGGCGCCACCGCCTACTCCGGCGGCGGCGTCACACCCGGACCGTGCGCGCCACCGTGCTGATCGGGGACTTCTTCGGGCTCGGGGGCCCGCGGTGAGCGCGCCCGCCAGCACGTCGGACCGGGAGCTGCCCCGGCTGGTGCGGGCGATGGCCGTGGTCGAACGCGTCGGGAACGCGCTGCCGCACCCGTTCTGGCTGTTCTGGGTGCTGTCGGCGATCCTCGCCGTGGTCAGCGCGGGACTGGCGGCGGCGGGCGTCGCGGTGGTGGCACCCGACGGCGAGCCGGTCGCGGTGCGGAACCTGCTCTCCGGCGACGGCCTCGCCATGGCCGTCTCATCGATGATCGACAACTTCGCCCAGTTCCCGCCGATGGCGACCATCGTCACGGTGATCATGGGGGTCGCCGTCGCCGAGCGCAGCGGGCTGCTCGCCGCGGCCATGCGGGCCGGGGTCGCCCGGGTGCCGGCGTCGCTGGTGGTGTTCGCGGTCGCGTTCGCCGGGACCGTCGCGCACGTCGCGTCGGCCGCGGCGTACGTGATCCTGGTGCCGCTGGGCGGGCTCGCGTTCCGCGCGGTGGGCCGCTCGCCGATCCTCGGGATCGTCGTCGCCTACACCGCCATCGCCTCGGGCTACGACGCCAGTCCGGTCCCCACCCCGAACGACGCGATCTTCGCCGGCATCACCACCGCCGCGGCCCGGATCGTGGACCCGGAGGTCGTGGTGACCCCGGTCGGCAACTGGTTCTTCACCATCGCCTCCTCGGTCGTGCTCGCGCTGGTGATCACACTGGTGACCCGGCTGGTCCTGGCCAAGCGCCCGGACCTGGACCCCGACCCGGACGCCCCCGACGACGACGTCGCCGGCCTGAGCCTGTCGGTGGCCGAACGGTCCGGCCTGCGCCGCGCCGGGTGGGTGCTGCTGGGCTTCGCGGTGCTGCTCGTCGCGGCCATGGCCCCGGAGTGGTCGCCGCTGCGCGGGGAGAACGGGTCGATCGTCGAGTCCCCGCTGGTGGAGGGGATCGGCGCGGTCATCGCGCTGCTGTTCGGCCTGCTCGGCACGGTCTTCGGGCACGCGGTCGGCACGATCACCACCGCCGCCGACGTCCCGAAGCTGATGGCCGACGGGATCCGGCAGATGGCCCCGGTGCTGGCGCTGTTCTTCGCGATCGCCCAGTTCCTGGCCTACTTCGACTGGACCCACGTCGGGGACGTGCTCGCCGTCGTCGCGGCCGACGCGCTGCGCACCACCGGCGTCCCGATCCCGGTCGTGTTCCTGATGGTGCTGGCCGTGCTCACCGTGGTGAACGTGATGGTCACCAGCGGGACGGCGATGTGGTCGATCGCGGCGCCGGTGATCGTGCCGATGCTGATGCTGGTCCACGTGCCGCCCGAGACCACCCAGGCGCTGTTCCGGATCGCCGACTCCGGCTCGACGGCGATCACCCCGATGAGCCCGTACTTCATCATGGCGCTGGGGTTCCTGCAGCGGTACCGCAAGGCCGCGGGCATCGGGACGCTCGCGTCGTACACGCTCCCGCTCGCGATCGCGATGACGGTCGTCTGGACCATGCTGTTCTTCGCCTGGTGGGCACTGGGGATCCCGCTGGGACCGGGAGCTCCCGTGCGGTAGCGGGGAGCGGGCGGGGCCCGGCGGCGTGGAGGACACTGGCGCAGGTGCGCTACCTCGACGGCCCCGGTTCCGGACCACGACGCTGGTCGGTGATGGGGCTGGGCACCTGGCAGTTCGGCACGAGCGAGTGGGGCTACGGCGACGCGCTGGATGCCGGGCGGATCGTCGCCCGTGCCCGCGAGCTGGGTGTCACCGTGTTCGACACCGCGGAGCTCTACGGCCCGCTGCGCAGCGAACGGATCCTGGGCGACGCGTTGCGTGCCTGCGGCGGCCGCGGGTGGCGCGACGAGGTCGTGATCGCGACGAAGTTCTTCCCGGTCCTGCCCCTGGGGCCGGTGCTGCGCCGGCGCGCGGTCGCCTCCGCCGCCCGGCTCGGGGTGACCGAGCTGGACCTCTACCAGGTGCACAAGCCACACCCGCTGATCGGCGACACGTCGGCGATGCGCGGCATGGCCGAGCTGCAGCGGACCGGCCTGGTGCGCGACGCCGGTGTCTCGTCGTACTCGCTGGACCGCTGGCTGGCCGCGGAGGAGGCGCTGGGCGGACCGGTGCTGTCCAACCAGGTCGAGTTCAGCCTGCTGCGCCGCCTGCCCGCCGGGGCCCTCGTCCCGCACGCCGCCGCGCACGGACGCATCGTGATGGCCTACAGCCCGCTCGCCCAGGGACTGCTCACCGGCCGCTACGACGCCGACCACCGGCCCACCAACGCGGTGCGCCGCAGCAAGCCGGAGTGGCTGCCGGAGAACCTGGCCGCGCTGGCCCCGCTCACCGACACCCTGCGCGACGTCGCGTCCGCGCACGACGCGACGCCGTCCCAGGTCGCGCTGGCGTGGGTGGTGCACCACCCGAACACCGTCGCCATCCCCGGTGCGTCGAGCGTGGCGCAGCTGGAGTCCAACGTGGCCGCGGCGGACATCGTGCTGACCTCGGACGAGTACGCCGGTCTCACCGCGGCCGCGCAGCGGGTCCGGCTGCGCACCGGACCCGCCACGCTGCCCGCCGTCGCGCGGGAGCTGTTCTCCCGGCGGTGAGGCGCCTACTTCACGTGCTCGCGCAGGAACTGCGTCGCGCGGGTCCAGGCGATCTCCGCCTGCTCGGCGTCGTAGGTCCCCATGTGGTTCTCGTCGTTGAAGAAGGCGTGCCCGGCCGGGTACTGCAGGAACTCCGGGCGGGTGCCGGACTCGGACTCGATGCGGTCGGCGAGCGAGCTCACCGCCTCCGGCGTGGCCATGGTGTCCTCGGACCCGAAGTGGCCCTGCACGGCCGCGGTCAGGTCCGCGAACGACGGGTAGTCCTCCTTCAGGACGCCGTAGAACGGCACCGCGGCCGCGACCTTGTCGCCCTGCTGCGCGGCGAGGACCAGCACGAAACCGCCGCCCATGCAGAAGCCGACGGCGCCGACGGCCGAGGAGGTCACGTCGTCGCGCCCGAGCAGGTACTCCACGGCTCCGGCCAGGTCGGTGGCCGCCTGCTGGACCGGCAGCTCGGCCATGAGCTTGCCGGCCTCGTCGGAGTCGTGGGTGGTGCGTCCGCCGTAGAGGTCGGGCGCCAGCGCGACGAAGCCCTCGGCGGCGAACCGGTTCGTGACGTCCACGATGTGGTCGGTGAGGCCCCACCACTCCTGGATGACGATCAGGCCGGGCCCGGACCCCGAGTCGGGGCGGGCCAGGTAGCCGTGCGCGGTGCCGCCACCGGAGGGGAAGGTGACGTTCTGCGCGGGGTTCTCGTTGGTGTGTGCCACGTGCCCGATGACATCACGACGGTGCCGGTGCCGCCCGCCGGGAAGATCGTCGGGCCCCTGTGACGGAGGACCCTCCGTTAATCTTGAGCGTCGCAAACGATATGGGTCTATCGTCACCGCCATGCTCGCCGGGACCGCCACCCGCACCGCGCACGACGCCGCGGTGGAGAACCTGCGCCGGGCGCGCGCCGGAGCCGGCGCCGTCCAGCTGGGGAAACCGTCGTCGAACCTGTTCCGGTTCGGTGACCGCGACACCGGGGCCGCCGCGCGCCGACTCGACACCTCCGCGCTGAACGGTGTGCTCGGTGTGGACCCGGAGGGGCGTGCGGCGAGTAGCGAAGGCGGATCGCCCATCTACACCGCCGAGGTCCAGGGGATGGCGACCTACGAGACCATCGTGGACGCCACCCTCGCCCACGGGCTGATGCCGCTGGTCGTCCCGCAGCTCAAGACCATCACCCTCGGGGGAGCGGTCACCGGTCTCGGTGTCGAGTCGACGTCGTTCCACGCCGGGCTGCCGCACGAGTCGGTGCTGGAGATGGACGTGCTCACCCCGGCCGGGGAGCTGCTGCACGTCACCCCCGACGGCGAGCACGCCGACCTGTTCGCGGCGTTCCCCAACTCCTACGGCACACTCGGCTACGCCCTGCGGCTGGTCGTCGAGCTGGCCCCGGTGAAGCCCTTCGTGAAGCTCACCCACCACCGCTACCCGACCGCGTCCGCCGCGTCGGCGGCGATCGAGCGGTTCGTCGCCGCGGGGGAGATCGACTTCCTCGACGGGGTCGTGTTCGGACCCGACGAGCAGTACCTGACCACCGGTGAGTTCGTCGACGCGCCGATGCCGGGCGCCCGGATCTCCGACTACACCGGCCAGGAGGTGTTCTACCGGTCGCTCCAGCGCCGCCCGGTCGACCACCTCACCGTGCGCGACTACCTGTGGCGCTGGGACACCGACTGGTTCTGGTGCTCGCGGGCGTTCGGTGTGCAGCACCCGGTGGTGCGCCGGTTCTGGCCGCGCCGCTGGCGCCGGTCGGACGTCTACCGCCGGCTCGTCGCCCTCGACCAGCGCTACGGCGCGTCCAACCGGGTCCGCGAGGCCCTCGGTGGGACGGCCGAGGAGATGGTCGTGCAGGACGTCGAGATCCCCGTCGAGCGGCTCCCGGAGTTCCTGGAGTTCTTCCACCGCGAGATCCCGGTGCTGCCGGTGTGGCTGTGCCCGCTGCAGCTGCGGGGCGAACGGACCTGGCCGCTCTACCCGATGGAGCCGGGCCGGCTCTACGTCAACGTCGGGTTCTGGTCGTCGGTGCCGGAGAAACCGAGTGACCGGTGGGCACACAACCGGCTGATCGAGGAGTGTGTCGCCGACCTGGGCGGGCACAAGTCGCTGTACTCGACCGTGCACTACGGCGAGGACGAGTTCTGGGCCCACTACAACGGTGCGGCCTACCGCGCGGTGAAGCAGCGGTACGACCCGGACGGTCGGGCACCCGACCTGTTCCGGAAGGTCACCGGCCGCTGAGGGGCACCGCGAGGATCGACACGGGAGGGGATCGGCGATGACAGGAGTGCTGGAACAGCGGACCGCGACGCTCGAGCCGGTGGCGGGGATCCTGTCCCGCGTCCTGGGCTCGACGCGTGAGCTGCGGGTGGAGGCGTTCGACGGGTCGCGGACGGGACCCGACGACGCCCCGGTCACGTTGCGGGTGAACTCGCCCCGGGCACTGGCCCGGCTGGTGAGCGCACCCGGCTCGCTCGGGCTGGCCCGGGCCTACGTCACCGAGGAGATCGACGTCGACGGGGACCTCTACACCGCGCTGCGCGCGATGTCGGAGGTGACGCTGCACTCGATCCCGCGCCGGGAGCAGCTGTGGCTGGCGCGGCGGCTGCTGCCCTACTGGCGCGAGCACCGGATGCCGCCGCCCGATCTGGAGGCCCGCCCCAAGGGGCTGCTGCACTCCAAGCGGCGCGACTCGCAGGCCATCTCGCACCACTACGACGTGTCCAACCGGTTCTACGAGTTCGTGCTCGGACCGTCGATGACCTACACCTGTGCCGCCTACCCCGACGCCGACGCGTCGCTGGAGACCGCGCAGGCCGCCAAGTACGAGCTGGTCGCGACCAAGCTGGACCTGAAGCCGGGGATGCGCCTGCTCGACGTCGGCTGCGGCTGGGGCGGCATGGTCCGCCACGCCGCCCGCGAGCACGGCGTCCGCGCGCTCGGGGTGACCCTGTCGAAGGAGCAGGCCGCCTGGGCGCAGGAGGCGATCGCCCGCGAGGGGCTGTCCGACCTGGCCGAGGTCCGTCACCTCGACTACCGCGACGTCCCCGACGGCGTGTACGACGCGGTGTCCTCCATCGGCCTCACCGAGCACATCGGCAAGTCCAACCTGGACTCCTACTTCGCGTCGATGTACGCCAAGCTGCGGCCGGGCGGGCGGATGCTGAACCACTGCATCACCCAGCCGTACCGGCCCGACCACCGCCACACCGACCCGTTCATCCACCGCTACGTGTTCCCCGACGGGGAGCTGGAGCCGATCGCGGTGCTGGTGGACGCGATGAACGAGGCGGGGTTCGAGATCCGGCACGAGGAGAACCTGCGCGAGCACTACGCCATGACGCTGCGCGACTGGGGCACGAACCTGGAGCGCAACTGGACCGACGCCGTGGCCGAGGTCGGCGTCGGCCGGGCCCGGGTGTGGCGGCTCTACATGGCCGCGTGCCGGCTGGGCTTCGAGCTGAACAACATCCAGCTCCACCAGGTGCTGGGGGTCAAGCTCGAAGACGGCGGCCGGTCCGGGTTCCCGCTGCGCGGGGAGCACGGGGCGTACTGAGACCGGGGATCAGCGGAGACGGCGCGCGGCCGCGACGGCCTGCGCGCCGTATCCGCCCCCGAACAGCACCGCGTGCACCAGCAGCGGGAACAGCTGGTGCAGGTCGACCCGCTCGCGCCATCCGTCGGCGAGCGGGGCGACCTCGTCGTAGGCGGCGAGGACGACGTCGAGGTGCGGCAGCCCGAACAGGTCCAGCATCGCGAGATCGGATTCCCGGTGCCCGCCGTGCGCGGCCGGGTCGATCAGCCACGCAGCCCCGTCGCCCGACCAGAGCACGTTGCCCGACCACAGGTCGCCGTGCAGCCGGGCCGGCGGCTCGTCCGGACCGGCCAGGGCGCCGATCCCTCCGCACACCGCCTCGACGACGGCGGCCCCGGCCGGGTCGACGGCGCCGCGGTCCCGGGCGGCCCGCAGGTAGGGCAGCACCCGGTCGGCGGCGAACCAGTCGCCCCACGGGCCGTCGTGGGGACGGTTCGTCATCCGCGTGCGACCGATCCACGCCAGCTCCGGTCCGCCCGGCGGCGGGACACCGAACGCGTCGGCCCCGGCGTCGTGCAGCGTCGCCAGCTCCCGGCCGAACCGCTCGGCGGCGGCCGGCGTCGCCCGGCCCGGGGCAATCAGCCCGGTGACCAGGAGCACGTCGTCGGCGCCGAACACGCGGGGGACCGGTGGCCCGCCCGGTACCGCGATCCAGCGCAGCCCCGCGGCCTCGGCCCTGGCCGCACCCGGGTCGGCCGAGGAGTCCTTCACCACGACGACGGTGCCGTCGTCCAGGGTCGCGCGCGGCGGGTGGCCGTCCGGCCCGTCGCGCACCGCGCGGCCGGTCAGCCGGGCGACGCGGTCGGTCATGCGTTCCGGGTGACGTACTCGACCAGGCCGGGCATCGCCGCGTCGATCATGGCGTGGACCTCGGCGAACCCGTCCGGGCCGCCGTAGTAGGGGTCGGGCACCTCGGCGCCCGCGGGTGCCGCCGGGTCGAACGAGCGCAGCAGGCGGACCCGCTTGGGATCGGGCACCGACTGCTCGAGGGTCCGCAGGTGTCCCATGTCCAGCGCGACCAGCAGGTCCGCGGACAGGATCTCCGAGTCGACCTGGCGGGCGCTGTGGGTGGTGTCGTAGCCGTGCTCGGCGAGCACCTCGGCGGCCCGGGAGTCCATCGGCTGCCCGACGTGCCAGTGGCCGGTCCCGGCGCTGGTCACCCGCACCCGGTCGGCGAGCCCGGCGGCCTCGACCTCGGCGGCGAGGATCTTCTCGGCGATCGGGGACCGGCAGATGTTGCCGGTGCAGACGAAGACGACGTTCACTGCGACGTTCCTCCGGGGAGCGGGGGTGCCGACGTCGACCCTGACGCCTCGGGTGGGGTGGTGTGGACCATTGTCCACCGGGCATCGGTGCGCGCCGTAGGGTGGCCCGATGCCGTTCGATCACCATTCGGCCGGGACGGATCACGCGGGCGGCCACGACCTGCGGCACCACGGCGACGCCGAGGCCGCCGACGGGCTCGTCGACTTCGCCGTCAACGTGATCGGCGACGGCCCCCCACGCTGGCTGCGGGACCGGCTCGCCGCGACCCTGGACGGTCTCGGCCGCTACCCGCGCGCCGACCACGACGCCCGCGCCCGCGCCGCCGTCGCGGCGCGCCACGGCCGCGACGCGAGCGAGGTGCTGGTGCTCGCGGGCAGCGCGGAGGGCTTCGCGCTGCTCCCGATGCTGCGCCCCCGGCTCGCCGCCGTCGTGCACCCGGGGTTCACCGAGCCGGAGGCAGCGCTGCGCGGCGGCGGGGTGGACGTGGTGCGGGTGCTGACCGACGCCGCGACCGGACACGCGCTGGACCCGGCCGCGGTGCCGGCGGAGGCCGACCTCGTCGTCGTCGGGAACCCGACGAACCCCACCGGGGTGCTGCACCCGGCCGACTCGCTGCGCGCGCTGGCCCGCCCGGGGCGGATCCTGCTCGTCGACGAGGCGTTCGCCGACGCCGTCCCCGGTGAGCCGGAGACCCTCGCCGGCGACGCGGGCGTGACCGGTCTGCTGGTGTTCCGCTCGCTGACCAAGACCTGGGCACTGGCCGGGCTGCGCGCCGGCTACGCGCTCGGCGCCCCCGACCTGCTGGCCCGGCTCGCCGCACCCCGCCCGCCGTGGCCGGTCTCCACGCCCGCCCTGGAGGCGGTCATCGCCTGTTGCGAGCCCGACGCGGTCTCCGCCGCGGACCGACGCGCCCGCGAGCTCGCCGCGCACCGCGTCACGATGGCCGCGGCACTGTCGGGCGTCGACGGCGTCGCCGTGTCGGCGGGACCCGCCCCGTACCTGCTGCTCCACCTGCCCGACGGCACCGGCGAGGAGGTGCGGCGGATGCTGCGCGAGGCCGGGATCGCGGTGCGCCGCGGCGACACCTTCCCCGGTCTCGGGCCCGACCACCTGCGCGTCGCGGTCCGCCCGCCGGAGACGGCCCGCCGCCTCGTCGACTCCCTCGACGAGGCACTGCGCCGGCTGGCGGTGTCGGCGTGAGCACGCTGCGCG
The DNA here is from genome assembly GCF_008369905.1 of Pseudonocardia sp. EV170527-09. Lineage (NCBI taxonomy): Bacteria > Bacillati > Actinomycetota > Actinomycetes > Pseudonocardiales > Pseudonocardiaceae > Pseudonocardia > Pseudonocardia sp. EV170527-09. The sequence goes on along the minus strand of NZ_VRMC01000038.1, from coordinate 9,571 downwards.
ACGTGATCGCCGCCCTCGACGCGGCCTACCCGCCCCGGCTCGCCATGGACTGGGACGCGGTCGGCCTGGTCTGCGGCGACCCCGACGACACCGTCTCCCGGGTCCTGGTCGCCGTCGACCCCACCCCGGAGACCGTCGACGAGGCGATCTCCTCCGGCGCCCAGCTGTTGGTCACCCACCATCCGCTGCTGCTGCGCGGGGTGCACGGCGTGGGCGCCGACACCCCGAAGGGCGCCCTGCTGCACCGGCTCATCCGGGCCGGGGTCGCGCTGTTCACCGCGCACACCAACGCCGACGTCGCCGACCCCGGTGTCTCCGACGCGCTCGCCGCCGCCCTCGGCCTGACCGTGTCCGGTCCGCTGGAACCGGTCCCCGGCCCGGCCCTGGACAAGATCGTCACCTTCGTGCCGGTCGGCCCGGCGATCGCCGCCGTGCACGCCGCGCTGTCCGACGCCGGAGCCGGCGCGATCGGCAACTACTCGCACTGCTCGTTCGCCACCGCCGGGACCGGCCAGTTCCTGCCCCTCGACGGCGCCGCCCCGGTCATCGGGTCGGTCGGCCGCCTGGAGCGCGTCGCGGAGACCCGGCTGGAGATGGTGCTGCCGCGGTCGCGACGCCGTGACGTCGTCGCCGCGCTGCGGGCCGCGCACCCCTACGAGGAACCGGCCTTCGACCTGCTGGAGATGGCACCGCTGCCGTCGTCGCTGGGGCTGGGCCGGATCGGCGAGCTCGACGACGCCGAGCCGTTCGCGGCGTTCACCCGCCGGGTCGCCGCGGCGCTGCCCGCCACCGCCTGGGGGGTGCGCGGCGCCGGGGACCCGGACCGTCCGATCCGCCGGGTCGCGGTCTGCGGTGGCGCCGGGGACTCGGCCCTGGACTCCGCGGCCCGGGCCGGCGTCGACGCGTTCGTCACCGCCGACCTGCGTCACCACCCCGCGTCCGAGCACGCGCTCGCCGGGACCGGCCCCGGCGGCCCGACACCCGCGTTGGTCGACGTCGCGCACTGGGCCTCGGAATGGCCGTGGTGCGGGCAGGCGGCCGGGGTCGTGGCCGAGGCCCTCGCAGGTAGCGTCTCGGTCGCGGTCTCGCAGGCCCGTACCGACCCCTGGACCACCGCCGCCCCGAGCAGCGGATCCGACACGACAGCAGGACAACCGGAGGCGAGTGCATGAAGGCCGATCCCACCGCGCAGGCGAAGCTGGTGACGCTGGCCGAGGTGGACGCCGAGATCGGCCGGCTCACCCACCGGCGTTCGACGCTGCCCGAGCTCGCGCAGCTGGACGAGGCCGAGCAGCGCGTCCGGGCGGCGCGCGACGCCGTGGTCCGCGCCGAGACCCGTGCCGGTGACCTCGACCGCGACATCGCCCGGCTTGAACGTGACATCGACGGCGTGCGGGCCCGCACCGAGCGCGACCACACCCTGCTCGCCGGCTCGGGCATCTCCGCCAAGCAGGCCACCGAGCTGCAGCACGAGCTCGACACCCTGGCCCGCCGCCAGGGCATCCTGGAGGACGAGCAGCTCGGGATCATGGAGGAGCGCGAGGCGGTCGGCATCGAGCTCGACCACGCCCGTGGCGAGCTGGCCGAGGCCGAGACCGCGGTCGGCGAGGTGACCGCGAAGCGCGAGTCCGCCGAGGGCGACATCGACGCCACCCGCGCCGGGCGCGACCGTGCCCGCACCGAGCTCGTCGCCGCGCTGCCCGCGGACCTGCTCGCCGACTACGAGCGCATCCGCGCCGGCGGCCGGGTCGCGGCCGGGCAGCTGCGCGAGTCCCGCTGCGGCGCCTGCCGGCTCGAGCTGGACCGGACCTTCCTCAGCCAGGTCCGCACGGCGCCCGCCGACGAGGTCGTCCACTGCGAGGAGTGCGGAGCGATCCTGGTGCGTGGCCGGTGAAGCTGGTCGTCGAGGCGGACGGCGGCTCGCGGGGCAACCCCGGGCCCGCCGGCTACGGCGCGGTCGTGCTCGACGCCGGAGCCCGCCAGGTGCTCGGTGAGGTCTACGACGGCCTCGGGATCACCACCAACAACGTCGCCGAGTACCGCGGCCTGATCGCCGGGCTGAGCGCCGCCCGTGACCTGGGGGCCACCGAGGTCGAGGCCCGGATGGACTCCAAGCTCGTCGTCGAGCAGATGAGCGGGCGCTGGAAGATCAAGCACCCGCCGCTGCAGGAACTCGCCGACACCGCGCGCGAACTGGCCGCGGGCTTCGACGCGGTGACCTTCGTGTGGATCCCGCGCAAGGACAACGCCCGCGCCGACGCGCTCGCCAACCGCGCGATGGACGGCGAGTCCAGCCCGACTCTGGATCCGTCCGCCGCGGCAGGGCCCGCCCCGAAGCCACCCGCCGGGACGACCGCGTCGACGGACTCGGCGGCAGCGGCGGCCTGGACCGGGCAGACCGGGTCCCCGGTGCGGCTGATCCTGCTGCGTCACGGCCAGACCGAGCTGTCGATCGAGCGCCGCTACTCCGGCCACGGCGATCCCGAGCTGACCGAGCTGGGGCAGCAGCAGGCCGCCGCCGCGGCCCTCGCGATCGCGAAGCGGCTCTCGCGACAGGGCGTCGAGCCGGCGGCGGTGCTGTCCTCACCGCTGCGCCGGGCCCGTCAGACCGCCGCGGCCGTCGCCGAGTCGACGGGGGCCGAGCTGGAGGTCCGCGAGGGGCTGATCGAGACCGACTTCGGCGGCTGGGAGGGCCTCACCTTCACCGAGGCCCGCGAGCGCGACCCCGAGCTGCACGGCCGCTGGCTGGGCTCCGCCGACGTCGAACCACCGGGCGGGGAGAGCTTCCGCGCGGTGGGGGAGCGGGTCGAGGCCGAGCGGGCCCGGATCGTGGAGGAGTTCGCCGGGCGGACGGTGATCCTGGTCAGCCACGTCACGCCGATCAAGATGCTGCTGCGCACCGCGCTCGGCGCCGGCGACGAGGTGCTCTACCGCATGCACCTCGACCTGGCGTGTCTCAACATCGCCGACTTCTACCCCGACGGGGGCGCCTCGGTGCGTCTGGTCAACGAGACGTCCTACCTGGACGACCTCCGGTAGCCGGTGGCCCGTCAGCGGCGCGCCACCACCTGCTGGATCGATACCGTCCTGACCCGTTCGGGCGGTGTCGACTCCGGACAGTTGTTCCCTTTCCTCACCTGAGCGATGCTGCGCGTGCACCGTACGGGGCGGTCAACCTACGGAGCGTGAACGACGGTCTCGGTGGCGGCGGGGAACAGAGAGACGGTGAGGACAGCGATGTCGCAGATCCACGAGCACGACTACGGCTACGACCTGGCACACGAGATGAAGGTGATCGCCCGGCTGCCCCAGCAGCGGCGCGGCAGCTCACGCCCGATGGGCGTCCCGGCCCGCGAGATGGACCCGGACACCGACCTCGGCCACGACATGGCCCACGAGTTCTGATCCCTGTCCACCGTCCGCGACGGGCTCCGCCCTCTCCGGGCGGGGCCCGTCGTGCGCTCGGGGGCTACTGCGGGAGGACCGCGAGCGCGGCCCACAGCGCGGTCGTCGCGGCGAGCAGGCCCAGCGGGACGGTGAGCGCTCCCAGCCGCAGGAACGTCCCGAGCTGCGGCGGGTCGCCGTAGCCGGTGGCGATGCGCCGCCACAGCAGCGTCGCGAGCGACCCGGCGTAGGTGAGGTTCGGCCCGACGTTGACGCCCAGCAGCATCGCCAGCACCAGCCCGGGGTGCGCGGCCGGTCCGAGCGCGGAGAGCAGCACCAGCGTGGCGGGCAGGTTGTTCACCAGGTTCGCCAGCACCGCCGCGACGGCCGCGGTGACCAGCAGCCCGGTCAGGTCCGGGGTGGCGGGCAGCAGTGAACCGATCCAGCCGGACAGTCCCTGCGCGCCGAGCCCGGCGACGACCACCCCCAGGGCCAGCACGAACAGGCAGAACCCCGGGGAGGCGGCCGCGACCAGGCGCAGCGGCCCGGTCTCGCGCCGCACCAGCGCCCGCACCGCCAGCACCGCGGCACCGGCTGCGGCGACCCAGCCCGGCGCGACGCCCAGCGGTGAGGCCACCGCGAACCCGGCCAGGGTCAGCCCGAGCACCACCAGCGCGACGACCGGCGCCGCCGGCGCGGGCACCGCGGGGTCGGCGGGGGCCGGCACCGGCGGTGCGGCCAGGTCACGCCGGAACACCCACCGCAGCACCAGGTACTCCACGGCGATCACCGCCACCCACGGCCCGGCCATCAGACCGGCGAAGGTCAGGAACCCCATACCCGACGCCGAGAACGCGAGCAGGTTCGTCAGGTTCGACACCGGCAGCAGCCCCGACGCCGAGTTCGACAGGTGTGCGCAGGCGAACGAGTGCGGCCGCGACGCCACCCCCAGCCGGGCCGCCGTCGCGAGCACCACCGGGGTCAGCAACACGACCGTCGCGTCCAGGCTCAGCACCGCCGTCGTCCCGGCCGCCGCGACGAACACCGCGGCCAGCAGCCGTCGCGGCGACCCGGCCGACGCCGTCGCCAGCCGCGCGCCCAGCCAGCGGAACACGCCCTCGGCGTCGACGAGGTGCCCGAGCAGCAGGATCGCGGCGAGGAACCCGACGGTCGGGGCGAGCTCGCCGATCTCGGTCCACGCCCCGGCCGGGGTCACCAGCCCGGCGACGACGGCGACCAGCGCCGCCGGGACCGCCACCACGGCCTCGGGGAGCCCGAACGGGCGCAGCGTCGCGGCGGCCAGGACCGCGGCCAGCAGCGCGACCGCCAGCAGGAGGCTCACGTGAACAGCGACGCGACGCCGACGGCCGGGGTCGTCGCGGCGTTCGTCGCACCCGCGAGCAGGCCGGCCACCAGCAGGAACACCAGCGCCCACGGCGGGGGGAGGTCGATCACCACCGGACGGTATCCCGGTGCAACGTCGCGGTGCTCCCCGGCGGCCGACCGTTCGGGTCCGTAGCCTGGAACCCATGACCGCAGCCACCGAGATCGCGTTCGAGAACACCTTCGTCCGCGACCTGGAGGGGCTCTTCGTGCCCTGGCAGGCCGCCCCGACGCCGGACGCGCGGCTGGTGCTGCTCAACGAGTCCCTGGCCCGTGAGCTGGGCCTGGACCCGGCGCAGCTGCGCACCCCCGAGGGGGTCGCGCTGCTCACCGGCACGACCGTGCCCGACTCGGCGACGACCGTCGCGCAGGCCTATGCCGGCCACCAGTTCGGCAACTACTCGCCCCGGCTCGGCGACGGCAGGGCGCTGCTCGTCGGAGAACTCGTCACCCCGGACGGCACCCGCCGTGACCTGCACCTGAAGGGATCGGGGCGGACCCCGTTCGCCCGCGGCGGCGACGGGAAGGCCCCGCTCGGGCCGATGCTGCGCGAGTACGTGATCTCCGAGGCGATGCACGCGCTCGGGGTGCCGTCGACGCGCTCGCTCGCCGTCGTCGCGACCGGTGAGCCCGTGCTGCGCGACCGCGGCCCGGAGCCGGGCGCGGTGCTCGCCCGCACCGCGGCCAGCCACCTGCGGGTGGGGACGTTCCAGTTCGCGGCAGCGAGCAGCGCAGGCGGATCGCGCAGCGACACCACGACCGGAGAGGTCGACCTGCTGCGCCGGCTCACCGAGTACGCGATCGCCCGGCACCACCCGCAGGCGTCCACGCCGCTCGAGCTCTACCGCGCGGTGATCGCCGCCCAGGCCGAGCTGATCGCGCGCTGGATGCAGATCGGGTTCGTGCACGGCGTCATGAACACCGACAACATGACGATCTCCGGGGAGACCATCGACTACGGCCCGTGCGCGTTCCTCGACGCCCACGACCCGTCGACCTGGTACTCCTCGATCGACTCCGGCGGTCGCTACGCCTACGGCAACCAGCCCGGCATCGCGCAGTGGAACCTCGCCCGCTTCGGGGAGTCGCTGCTCGGCCTGTTCGCCGACTCCCAGGAGGAGGCGGTCCGCCTCGCGACCGAGGAGCTGGCGGGCTTCGCCGACGTCTACCGCGCCGCCCACGACCGCGGCTACCTGGCCAAGATCGGCGTCGGGACCCCGGAGCTGCTCGCCGACCTGTTCGCCGTGATCGAGGACCAGAAGCCCGACCACACCCTGTTCTTCCGACGGCTGTCCGAGGCCGCCCGCGGTGACGCGGGGCCGGTCCGCGACCTGCTGTCCGACCTGGCCGCACTGGACCCGTGGCTGGAGTCCTGGCGGGCCGCCGGCCCGGACGCCGACGCGATGGACCGGGTCAACCCGGTCTACGTGCCGCGCAACCACCTCGTCGAGGAGGCGCTGGACGCCGCCGTCGAGGGGGACCTGGAACCGGTGCAGTGGCTGCTGCAGGTCCTCGCGGACCCGTTCACCGAGCGCGAGGGCTACGAGCGCTACGCCCTGCCGGCCGGGCCGGACGCGCCGCCGTTCAGGACGTTCTGCGGGACGTGAGCAGCGAGCACCCCGCCACCGTGACCAGCCGGTCCCGGTAGCGCGCGACCGGCCAGCCGCGCAGCACGACCAGCCGGCGCGCCGCTGTCCGAGGGCCCGGATCGCGCCGAACCGGCGGAGGTCGTGCGGGCCGCCGTGGCGGCATGAGTATCCTCGTCGTTGCGGACGAGTCGGTCGGGCGGCCGCGGCGGGACCTCCGGGTCCTGCCGAGGAAAGTCCGGACTCCACAGGGCAGGGTGGTTGTCAACGGCAACCCGGGGCGACCCGCGGGACAGTGCCACAGAGAACAGACCGCCACCGGCCTCAGGGCCGGGGGTAAGGGTGAAACGGTGGTGTAAGAGACCACCAGCACCCCGGGTGACCGGGGTGGCTCGGTAAACCCCACCCGGAGCAAGGTCGAGAGGCCGTACGTGTACGGCTGCGCAGGCGTTCGAGGGCTGCCCGCCCGAGCCTGCGGGTGGACCGCTGGAGCCTGCCGGCGACGGCAGGCCGAGATGGATGGTCGCCGAACGGAGCACCGTGAGGTGCCCGGGAACAGGATCCGGCTTACAGGCCGACTCGTCCGCCTCGCCCCCCGCCATCTGCGGCGGGGGAGCGGGGCTACCGCTGTGAGCAGCGGAAACGCTCTCGCGACCTCTCGTTACTTCTCGACGGTTTGCAACGCCCCACGGCCCAGCGACGGCCCGGAGCATGATCGTTTCTGCGCTCTACCGCGGGTCTTCCCCCACGTGCCCGGCCTGCTGGTGATCTCCTCGCGGCGCGGGCTCGTCCCTGCCAGGCCGGGGAGCGGGGCGCAGGGCACGGGTTCCCGCCTTGCGCCCCGCTCGTCGGTCTGGCTGCCGTCTCGGCGCGCCGTGGGGAGATCACCAGCCCTGCCGCACTTCCCTGATCTCCGAGCGGTGTCGGGTTCGGGCGGAGCCCGGCCGCCGGAGGCAGCTGCTCGATGTACCCGGTCGCCGGGTCGACCTGGCCGAGGAAGCCGCGGATGGATTTCTCGACGTCTGCTCGGCTCATGGCCGCCTCGCTGCGGTAGGACACGCTGAGCCCGTAGCCCTCGTTGGGGCCGGTCAGCCAGCCGAAGTCGTACTGGCTGCGGACGCCGAGGCGCCTGGTCACCCGGAACGTGTGCCCGTCGATGGTCACTGTGTCAGGGTGATCCGGCATCGGCCCAGCGTGTCGATCCGGCTCCGGGGCTGCAATGCGTTGGTGGCTCGGCGGGTGAGCGGCTCGACGCCAGGTGCCCGAGACGGCTCGTGAGATCTGGCTCGTCCTCCGCTGGCTTGAGGCTGGGTAGCCGAGTCCCGGCGCCGCGAACGGGCCGGAGGTGTAGTGAGCGAGCGACGGGGCCGGCGTGGCCGGCCCCGCGCCGCCGGAGGCGGCGCCTTGATCCTCAAGAGGCGGATTCGGCAGAGCGCACAGGTGACTTCGGATCGGTCTGCTCGCGGATCCAGGCCAGGTAGGTCGGGCTGCCGTCGTGGATCGGTCGGGCGCTGATGCTTGGGATGTCGTAGGGGTGCGCCGTGGCCGCCCGCTCAACGATGGCCGGGATGAGGGTGCGCCGGGTGTGCAGCGCGGCTCGACCCTCGGTGCGGTCGTGGACGTCGCCGTCCCACCGGTAGACGGAGCGCACGGGAGCGAAGTTGTGCACGTTGGAAGCGAGCCGGTCGACGACCAGGCCGCGGGTGAACTCGTGCAGCCACTCCGGGTCGGGTGCGGTGATCACGACCTCGCAGAGCTCGGCTGGTTCCGGGGCGGTCATGGTGTGCTGCCGCGGGCAGCGATGAGGTCGGTCATGGTGTGGTCGGAGTCCTCGCGGGTGCGGCCCATCGTGGCCCAGCCGGTCATGACCTGCTCGTCGTAGCCGAGACCGACCCACCGGCCGGTGAATTCGATTCCGTGCGGGTGCATGGCGAGGAACATCGTTCCCTTCGACCGCACGGCGCCGTCGGCTGCGGCGTACCAGCCGGTAAGGATCTGGTTGTCCCACAGGCGTAGCTCGCCCGACCACAGGTAGCCGCCCTCAGCCTGACTGAGCCCGCGTTGGGTGGCGGCGATGTGGACGAGGTCGCCCTCCTGGCGCATGTGCACCGGCTGGGTGGCGATCTTCTCGACGCCGTCGCGGGTGGTCTGCCACGACGCCCACCAGTCACCGGTCAGCGAGACACGGCCGGGCGTGCGGCCGGCCAGTTCGCTCACCGAGATCCCAAGGGCGTCGGCGATGGTCAGGGCGACCGACAGCAGGGGCTGTTGCTCGCCCGCCTCGTAGCGGCGGATCTGGCGGGTGTCGACCCCGGCCACGCGCGCGAGATCGGCCTGTGACATGCCGAGATCAGCTCGGCGACGTCGGATCACTTCGCCCATTTCCACGCACCCCATCGTCGTAGGACTTCCTAGTCCTTGACAACCGGACTAGTTCGCCTCATTGTAGGACTAGTTAGTCCGCGATGAGGTCGGGTACGTCCGCCCCACCGGTCTGACCTCGGCAGACACGAGCGTCTCGCCGAACAACCCGAGGAGGCGCCAGATGGCGATCACCAACAAGTTCCTCGTCGCGATGGGCGACGTGTTCCCGCACGGCGCGTTCGTTGTCTCGGAGGTCGAGCCGGTGCGTGACTTCGACAAGTCCTCGCCGGGGCGCCCGGTGCAGCAGCTCGACAAGGAGTCCGGCTTGCCGGTGTGGTCGGTGTCGGTCCTGGACGCGGACCCGGCCGCGCGTCGGACGGACAAGACGGTGACGGTGAAGATCGCCGCGCCGCATCAGCCGGTCCCGCCCGAGACGGCCGCGGGGCTGCCGTTCCGCCCGGTCGAGTTCGACGGGCTGACCGTGACGCCGTACGTGCAGGAGTCCGGGGGCCGGCCCCGGGTGGCCTACAGCTTCCGTGCTGCCGGGATGCGCGCTCCCGGCCACCAGCGCCCCGTCCCGGGCAAGAACCAGGACGCCGCCTGACCGTGCTCTCGCCTGCTCTTGCAGGTGGAGGGGGGCCCGCTGCAACGGGCTCCCCCTCCGGATCTCCCTCACCCCACGCCCTAGCTGTGATGTCCAGGGAGGTTGGTCAGCCTGGTGACTGGTGGCTGGCCGCCGATGGCGGAGTGAGCGCGGTGGTGATTGTAGAAGTGCAGCCAGCCGGGTAGGGCGTCGTTGCGTTGGCGGGTCGACTCATAGAGTCGGGCGTAGGCCCAGCCGTCGGCCAGGGTCC
>NZ_VRMC01000374.1:0-368 GCF_008369905.1 Pseudonocardia sp. EV170527-09 | reverse complement strand
AGGCTGTCGCGTACCGTGTCAGCGTTGCGTCATACGGGGGTGTTGACCCGCCTATACCCGCCCAAAATTTCCCCCCGATCCCCCGCGAGTACTCCGGTGGCCCCAGCTCCGGCGGCGGCTGTGCCGCCGACGGTGGCACCGATAGTGGTGAGGACTGCGACTGACCGCAGGCGGTGGGGCGGCCGGTCCGGTGCGCGGGTCGGGATCGGCGGCCGGAGAGAATGCCGGGCATGAATTCCCCGGTTCCTGAGCCCACCGGCAGCAGCACCGCCGCTGTGAACACCTCCGCTGTGAGTAGCGGCGACCCCGGCAGCGCCAGCGGCGACGGCGGCGGCGCCGCTGCGATGAGCATCGACCCTGGTATTGCT
>NZ_VRMC01000373.1:0-369 GCF_008369905.1 Pseudonocardia sp. EV170527-09 | reverse complement strand
GGGAAAACTACTTTGGGAGAACGTTCTCCCGGGCGAAATACGCGGCCGCCCGCTTGAGAATCTCGTTCTCCACCTCAAGGCGACGCTTCTCCTTACGGAGCCCGGTCAATTCGCGTTTCTCGGCGCTACTCAGCCGTGAATCGGAGCCGCCGGTGTCGTCGGCGGCGGCCTGGGCCATCCAGCTCCGCAAACACGACTCCGATATCGACAGGTCCTTCGCGATCGCAGACACCGGCTTGTCGCCAGCACGAGCAAGGTCCACGGCGCGGCGCCGGAACTCGGGCGGGTGAGGTGCAGGCACGAACAACATCCTCCCTGGTGGACCGGGTCCACCTCAGGTGACGTGTCCGGCGTCAGGGGTCAAGCTCA
>NZ_VRMC01000372.1:0-376 GCF_008369905.1 Pseudonocardia sp. EV170527-09 | reverse complement strand
CGATCTCCCGTCGCGACAGCACGCCTGTAGGCCGGTCGTGGATCGACCGCATCGTCGTGCACTGCTTGAGGGCGCCGTCGCGGGTGCGTCCACGCCCGCGGCGGCGACGGTAGGTGCGGCCGGTACGCAGCAGCTCAGAGCGTTGAACCTGCCGTCGGCGCCCCAGAACATCTCGCGCAGGTGATTGTCGGCTGCGCGGCGAGAGGTGGCCGTCGTAGACGGCGCGGTAGATCGTCTCAGTGCACACGTGCCAGGCCGTGCGACGGCGGAAGCAGCGACGCAACCACCGGCTGATCTGAGCCGGTGGTCACCGGCTCAGATCAGCCGGTGGTTGCGTCGCTGCTTCCGCCGTCGCACGGCCTGGCACGTGTGCACT
>NZ_VRMC01000371.1:0-378 GCF_008369905.1 Pseudonocardia sp. EV170527-09 | reverse complement strand
CTGGTCCTCGAGCCCGAGCCGCGGCTGTTCCTGTGCTTCGCCTGCGACGAGCACGCCAACCAGCTCGACGCGCCCCGCCCACTGCTCGCCCGCGACGCCCAGGAACGCGCCGCCCGCCGACACCGCGCACAGACCGCCCGCGCAGACGCCCCGGCGACGCCGCTGGCCCGCGGCCGCGAGGCGATCGAGCTCCACGCCCGCGCGCTGGCCTGGGCCGCCCGCCACACCCCCGCACCCGAGCACCGCGAGGACCCACCACCGCGGCCGCCGGCGCCGCAGCGGCCGGCTGGCCGAGCGGGCCAGCGCGGCCCGGCACCGGTGGCGCGCGATGGGCTGCTGGAGGAGCAGATGCGCGACTACCAGCAGGCCGCCGACCTC
>NZ_VRMC01000370.1:0-387 GCF_008369905.1 Pseudonocardia sp. EV170527-09 | reverse complement strand
GCCCAATGGGTCAGGTGTGTCGGGGCGTTCCCATTCGTCGGTCCAGGCGGTGCGCAGCATGCGGGCCGGCTTGCCCGTCATCGACCGGGACCGCACCGTGTCCGACGACTTCGCGGCCAGGAATTTGTCCTTGACCACCGGGGCGGTCTCGGCTTCTTCGGTGGTCAGCCAGACCGATCCACACCACACCCCTTCGGCGCCGAGCGCCATCGCGGCCGCGATCTGGCGGCCGCGGGCGATCCCGCCTGCCGCGAGAACGGGCGTCGGCGCCACCGCGTCCACGACTTCGGGAACCAACACCATGGTCGCCACCTCGCCCGTGTGCCCGCCGGCCTCGGTGCCCTGCGCGACGATCAGGTCAACCCCCGCCGCCGCATGCCCGCCGGC
>NZ_VRMC01000369.1:0-388 GCF_008369905.1 Pseudonocardia sp. EV170527-09 | reverse complement strand
GCCCGCCGAGAGCGCCTACGACGGACCGTCGGTCGAGGAAGCCCGCGCCGTGGTGTTACGGCTGCGTCCGCTACTTGAGCCATACCGGCGCTGGACGAACCTGCTCCACCACGCGTGGGACGCATGGCACAACGAACGGGACCGAGACCTCATCCACCGATTCGGTCGAGTCGGGGTCGGGTTGGGCGCGGCGCTGCACGTGCTGACGGCGGCCGCAAACGCGGGAGAGCGACCGGCGGCCGGTGGCTACGTGGGCGGACGAGCGTGGTCGCTGGCGGTGCTGTGTGTGCACGCCGAGGCGGTGCTCGTCCGCCGCTACCTCGTGGACTGGAGCCAGGAGGCGTTGGCGCTATTGCAGGAGTTGGCCGGTGCCCGGGCTCGACGGGAT
>NZ_VRMC01000368.1:0-396 GCF_008369905.1 Pseudonocardia sp. EV170527-09 | reverse complement strand
GCTCTGCGGGTGGTTAGGGGACCATAGGGCGGCCGTTGGCGCTGGTGGCGGGGATGGCCTGGATGACGTCCCAGTGCTCGGCGATCTTGCCGCCCTCGACGCGGAAGAAGTCCGCGACCGCGAAGCGGGCCCCGGAGGCCTCGGTGGACTCGGCGTGGACGACGACGACGTCACCGGAAGCGATGACCTGCCCGATCCGGAAGGTCACCCCGCTGCCTTTCAGATAGGGGACCATCGCGGCGATGAACTCGTCGCGCCCGTCGGCGATGGTGGGGTTGTGCTGGATGTAGTTCTCGGCGAGGTAGGTGCGGGCGGCCCCGGCCACGTCACGCTGGACGAAGGCCTGGGTGTAGAAGTCGGTCACCAACTCGGCGTTGACACCCTCCACGCCTGCGG
>NZ_VRMC01000037.1:0-54895 GCF_008369905.1 Pseudonocardia sp. EV170527-09 | reverse complement strand
GCGGTGAGCCACTGCTGCGCGGCCGCGGGCAGTGCGTCGTCGGGACCGGCAGGGTCGGCTGCGAGGTCGCCGACCAGCAGAGGGCCGTCGCCGCAGCGCAGGCAGGTCAGGTCGGTGATCGGGCCGGCGGGCGGGCAGGCGCGGCAGTAGCACGCGGTGGTCGGGCCGGCGGGGCCGGGGACGAGCCACACTGCGCTCATCAGGATCTGCTGCAGGGGGTCGGCCGGGGCCTGGCCGCACTGGTCGCAGCACAGGGACTGCTCCCGGCCGGGGCGCGCGGGGGAGGCCATCACCGGGCGCGCCGAGGCGGAGTCCAGCGCCCTGGGGCCTGTGCTCCGGGGGGCTGCGGGCGCGGGAAGGGGCTGGGGGAGAAGGCGTTCACGGGAGGTCCCCTGAGGCGTCGGAGGAGTCGCCGGGCGCGGGCTTCGTGGGCTGGGCGGGACCGGTGCGGCGTTGCGCGGCGCGGGGCCTGGCACGTCGTGCACCGGCAGGGCGGGGCGAGCCAGCAGCCCCGGCCTCACTGCTCCCGTCGACGTCGTCGGTCGCGTCGCCGGGGCTGTCGCTGTCGGTGGGGTCGAGGTCCTGCTCGGTCCACCCGGCGGCTCGGCGTCGTGCTCGGGCCAGCTCGGTGCGTAGCTCGGCGAGCTGGGCGTCGTGGCGGGTCTCGGCGTCGGCGAGGCGTTGCTCGCCGTAGGCGCGTTCGCGGTCGACGTCGTGGGCGAGCTGCTCGCGCAGCGCGGCCAGGCTGCTCTCCGCGGCGGCGCGTCCGGCCCGGTGCTCGGCGGCCTGTTCGCGGACCTCGTGCAGCTCGTCGGCCAACCGGGCGCGGTCGGTCTCGGCCCGGTCCAGGGCACGGCGTACCGCGGCCAGCTCCGTGGCCGCGGTGTCGCGTCCGGCGGTGAGCGACTCGATCTGCCGGCGGGCTTCGCCGAGTTCGGTCTCGGTGCGTGTGTGCTCGTGGGCCAGGGTCTGCAGCTCGGCGGTGACCCGGGCGGCGTCCGCGGCCGCGGTGTCGCGCGCGGCGATCGCGGTGTCGCGCGCGGCGGTGAGCGTGTCCCGCTCGGAGTGGATCGCGGCCAGCTCGGCGTGGAGCGCGGTCAGCTCGGTGTCGCGCTGCTCCAGCTCGGCGCGGAGTTGCGCGGCCTCGGCCTCGAGGGCCTCGCGTGCGGCGATCGCGGTGTCGCGGGCGAGCTCGGCGGTGTCGCGGGCCTCGGCAGCGTCGGCGGCCTCGGCGTCCGAGGCGGCCGCCGAGCGGCGCGCGGCCGCGGCGTCGTCGCGGGCGGCGCGGGCCTGGGCGCGGGCCTCGTCGGTCGCGGCCTGGGCCTGGTCGATCTCAGCGCGCGCGGCGCGCCGGACAGCGGCGATCTCCGCGGCGACCGCGTCGGGATCGGCCAGGGTGCCCAGTGCCTCGCGCAGCTCTGCACCGCTCACCTCCAGGCGCGTGATGAGCGCGGTGACCTGCTCGGCAACGGTCTGTCCTGCGCGGGCGATCGGCCGGGCAGGGGCGTCGTCGGGCTCCCGACGCCGGCGAGCAGGGACGCCGCCGTCCACGACCCGCTTGGCGTTGACCCGGTCGTGCATCACCCCGCCCACGACCTGGTAGCAGTACTTCGGCGGCCGCCCGGCCCCGGCGTACTCCATGCTGTTCGCGCAGCCCCCCGGGAACTGACACGCCACCAGCTCCAGCGTCCCCGTGCGTGCCCGCCCCGCCGGACCGCCGGGCCCGGGCGACGCGGTCTCGCCGGACTCGACCGGCCCGGTGGCCGCCGACGCACTGCCCGCCGGTTCGACACCGCCCGTCGCCCCAGCAGTCGGGGCGACCGGGGGCGCCCCGGTGTCGCCGTTGCGATCGGCCGGCTCGCCGGGGGAGGGCTGCTCACTCACCAACCCAGACTAGCGGTTCCGTATCGTTCTGTCAATCGAATCGTTACAACGAAACGAAACAGAAGGTCAGCTGCTTAGCGGGATCATCGCCGAGATCCCGCCAAGCAGCGGATAGGCTTCGTCAGTGCCGCACGCCGAGCTCGATGCCGTCCCGGCTGCCTCGGCCGCGGTCGACACGCCGCTGTCGCCGGACGAGGCCGCCTACGTCGCCGCCGCCCGCGCGCACAACACCCGCCGCGGCTACCGCTCGGTCTGGACCGGCTTCACCGCGTTCTGCACCGACCACGACGTGACGCCGCTGCCCGCGGCGCCGGCGACGGTGTCGGCGTACCTGGTCGCCCTCGCCCAGGCCGGGGCGAAGGTCCGCACCATCGCCAAGCACCTGTCCGGGATCCGCGCCGCACACCGCGCCGCCGACCTGCCCGACCCCGCTGTCACCGCCCGTGTGACCGCCGTCTGGGAAGGCATCCGTCGCAGCCACGGAGCCCCACCTGGGCAGGCCGCCCCGCTCATGCCACCGCTGCTCGACCAGGCCGTCGCCGCCTGCCCGGTCACCCGCACCTGGAAGAACCGGCCCGACGAACCGTCGCTGGCCGGCGCCCGCGACCGGGCGCTGCTGCTGGTCGGATTCTGGGGCGCTCTACGCCGCGCCGAGCTCGCCGGGCTCACCGTCGAACAGCTCGGCCCCGAACGGGAGCTGCGCAGCGGCCGCCGCGGCCGTGTCCTGACCCTGCACCGCTCCAAGACCAACCAGACCGGTGACCAGGCAGAACTCATCGGTCTACCCCGCGCCGAGCACCCCGACCACTGCCCGCTCACCGCCCTGGACACCTGGCTCGACCTCGCCGCCATCACCACCGGGCCGATCCTGCGCAAGGTCTCCACCGGCAACCGCGTCCTCGACCAACCCCTGCACCCCGAGTCGATCAACAACCTCATCCAGGCTGCCACCGCCCGCGCCGGCCTGTCCGGCGGCCCCTACAGCGCACACAGTCTCCGAGCGGGGTTCGTCACCTACGCCCACCTGCGCGGCGCCACCGACCGCGCCATCGCCCACCAGACCCGCCACCGCTCGATGGACACCATCACCACCTACATCCGCGTCGACGACGTCTTCACCGATAACGCCGTCCTCCAGATCGGCCGATAACCAGCACGCGTACTCGCTCATCCAGATGTATCTCCGTGGATTTCGGGTACTTGGCAGGCCTTACCGAGGCCGAGAAGCTCGCCGGTTGCGTGCTAATCGAGCTGGCCTACCGCGACGACGATGAGAACGTCGTTCCGAAGGGGACAGTCGTGACCGATGGCGGTGACCCGTTCCGGTTCGAGGCCGTCATTGCCACGTACCTCGCTCGGCGACACATCCGTACCCGCGTGTGCTCACTGTGATCGGAGCGACCGGAAGCGACAGGCTCGGTCGAACGTCGGGGTCCTCCCCATCCTCCGTTGGAGTGGATTTCTACGCCTGACCGATGTGTGGGGATGAGCTGGGTTCCTAGCTTTGGGTCATGTCACGCAGCGGTCAGCCGACGATCGGGTGGGCCTCCCCGACACCGAGTTCCGAGCGCCTCCTCGCCCCGGACCTGGCTCGGGGAGTGATGTTGCTGCTCATCGCCCTCGCCCACTCCCGGATGCTGCATGCGGGGGGAAACCTGCTCACGAGACCGGCTGGTGGGGCCCGGTCGACGTCGTGGTCCAGTGGCTGCTGACCTCGTTCGTCGACGGACGGGCCGCGCCCCTGTTCGGGCTCCTATTCGGGTACGGCCTCGTGCAGATGACCCGCCGCCAGGCCGGTCCCGGCGGGGATCCTGCCAACGCGCGACGCCTGATCCGTCGGCGCGGGCTCTGGCTGATTGTGTTCGGTGTCGCCCATGTCGTCCTGCTCTACAGCGGTGACGTCATTGGTTCCTACGGTGTGTTCGCCCTGCTGTTCGCCGCGGCGGTGACCTGGTCGAACCGCCGGCTCTGGTGGGTGCTTGGGGTCACCCTCGCGTTTGGGGTCGCGGCCGCCACGGCTCTGCAACTGCTCGCCGCCGCCGAGGCGTCGTTGGCTGTGGGGCCGACCCTGCTCGACAGCGCGGCGCTGCGTGCGTCCGCTCTGATCGTGCTGCCCATCGCCGGGCTCAGCGTCGCGCCCGCGGTCCTGATCGGGATCTGGGCCGGGCGGATGCGACTGCTTGAGCAGCCCGCCCGCTATCGGAGCGTCCTGATCCGGGTCGTCTTGATCGGCTTCCCGGTGGCGGCCCTGGGCGCCCAGCCGGTCGCGTTGCAGGCGGTGGGTCTGTGGGCCCCGGATTCGGTCGGCGCCGGTGCCCTGGCCGAGGCGGTGTTCGCGGCGACCGGTATCGCGGGGGGCCTGGCCTACATGGCCACCATCGCACTCGTGGCCGACCGCTTCGGTCAGCGACGCGGACCGGTGACGAACGCGTTGGTCGCCGGTCGATGACGTTCTACATCGCGCAGTCGCCAGTCTGGTTCGTCGCCACCGAGCCGTCGTTGCTCGATCTCGGCGGTCGACTCAGCGCGGCGACGGCCGCCGCGGTCGCTCTCGCCACCTGGGTGGTCACCATGATCATCGCCGCTGCTCTGGAACGTTGGGGACGGCGCGGACCGGCCGAAGCACTCCTGCGTCGCCTCACCTACGGAGCCGGCTGGAGTACCACACGTCCAGCGGCAGCGTGACCTGTGATCGGCTCCCGGAACTCGTTCGCGCTACAGAACGGATAGTGCTCATGCAGATCGACGGTCCACAGCGTGCACTCGATGCTGGCACGTCTCCTCCCAGTGACATCGCTGCGCGCACGAACACCGTGCCGGCCGGGGTGGAGTACCACCGTGTCCTGGCGGGGGAGAAGCGGCAGCTTGGGCGTGGCCTTCTCGCCATCGTGCTCCTCGTCGGGGGCATGTGGGCGATGTTTCTCGGCTTCGCCGTTCTGGCACGGTGGCTGGACCAGACGTTCGGCATCCCCCAGTCCGCGTCCGGGCGGGGCCTCCTCACCCCGGCCATGCACGCCTTTGGGTTGCTGGCCACCGGCTTGATCATTCCCTGGAGCATGTTCATTCAGCGCTGGCTCTACGGTGTGCCCGGTGCCTCGCTGCACTCGGTCTTTTCACGATTCCGGCTGGACCTCTTCACCCGTGCGTTGTTCGTCATCGCGCCAGCGTTCGTTTGCCTCAACGTCGTCAGCAACTACATCCTCCCTGCCGAGTCGACCGCGTGGGTGCAGAGCGACCTTCTCTGGATGTTGGCAGTGACGCTGCTCCTCATGCCGCTACAGGCCGCAGGCGAGGAGTACGGAATCCGTGGGCTAATTTTCCGGGTAGCGGGAAGCTGGGGGCGTGGCCCCCGATCCTCGCTCGTACTTGGAATCGCGGTGTCCACTGTCGTCTTCGCCTCGATCCACCTCGCCGGCAATCCGTGGTTGTATCTCTGGTACTTCATCCTCGCTGTCTCCGCCGCTCTCATCACTTGGCGTACCGGAGGTATCGAGATCGCGGTCGTCATCCACGTCGCCTTCAACACGCTGAGCTTCGTCTTCGCCATCGCGATGAGTTCGGACCTCGCGGGCGGTCTTGACCGTTCTGTCAACAACGCTGCGACCGGTATCTCCATGATCACGCCCAGTCTCGTGGTCATCGCGACGGTCGTGGCCGTGTGGTTCCGGACGCGTCACACCGGTCCAGTCACGACACCAGTGATTGACTCGCAGCGCGCAGAGGGCTCCACGCCGCAGTCCTGACCCACTCTCCGGGGCCACCGTCCCGAGCCCGAAGGTTCCGAACCCGGATCACGTCAGATCTCGTGGGATATGATGATCTTGCCGCGCAGGCGACTCGGGCCCGGGACCGGGGCGCCATGTTCCAACAGGGTGTGGGCTCGTGCGATGCCGCTACGCCGGATCCGACGAGGCCCTCCCGAAGTGGCAGGTCCGCGGCATCGTCGCCGAGATGCAGGCGGTAGGGGCAGTACGGCGCCGATCACCGGCCGGAGTCGGCGCTGGACCAGGCGGCCTCGGTCGGCGAGCGCCCCGGTATTTTGCATGAGAGTGTCGCCGCCTACCGTGTCGATCACGACGTCGGCGCCGCCCCAGCGCGGCGCGTAGTCGGTGGTCGAGAAGTCGATCGCGACGTCGGCACCCAGCCCGGTGACGAACTCGTAGTCCCCGGCCCGTGCGGTGGTCACCACCTCGGTTCCCAGCGCGGCGGCGATCTGGATGGCGACTGGGCCGACTCCGCCCGCTCCTGCGTGTACCAGTACTCGCTCGCCGGGCTGCACCTGAGCGCGTTCGACCAGGGCCTCCCACGCCGTCATCCCCTCCAGGACGAGCCCGGCGGCCTGGGTGTGCGACAGCTGTGCGGGTTTGCGCGCGACCAGTGCCTGGTCGGCCACGTGGAACTCGGCGTAGGTGCCGTGCTCGCCGAACAGCGGCGCCATGTACCAGACCTCGTCATCGGGCCCGAACTCGTCCGCCTCGGGGCCGGTCTGCACCACCAGGCCGGAGACGTCGTTGCCGATCACCGCGGGCAGCGGCGTCTGGTCGCGGTAGCCGCCGCGCCGGGCCTACAGGTCGAGGGGTTCACGGAGGTGGCCTGCACCTGCACCAGCACCTGGCCGGTCCCCGGGGCGGGATGCGGACGCCTCCGGAGCGCGAATGCCGACTCCGGGTCGCCGAAGCGGACAATCTAGACCACACCCGTCGACTGCCGACCGGCTGCTGCGCGCCCTCCGAGGTGCTCGGCGAAGTGTCGTTCAACGCCTCGGTAGAGCCGGATCCGGTTCTCCGGGTTGGTGAAGCCGTGGCCCTCGTCGTCGGCGACGAGGTACTCCACGGGTACGTCGCGCCCGCGCAGCGAGTCGACGAGGGTGTCGGACTGTTCCCGGGGGACGCGGACGTCGTTCGTTCCCTGCACGACCAGCAGTGGGGTGACGATCCGGCTCACCATGGTGATCGGGGACCGGGCGAGCATGTCGGCTTCCTGCCCGGGGTCGTCGGGGTCACCGATGTAGCGGTAGAAGCTGTTCCCGAAGTAGGGACGGCCGAACGGTGGCAGGGTGCGGAGGAACCGCATGAGGTCGGAGATGCCGACATAGTCGACGGCAGCGGCGAACCGGTCGGGGGCGAGGGCGACGGCGACCAGCGCGGCGTAGCCGCCGTAGGACCCGCCGTAGATGCCGACGCGGTCGAGGTCGGCGTAGCCCTGGGCGACGGCCCAGTCGACGGCGTCGACCAGGTCGTCGTGCATGGCGCGGGCGAACTCGCCGATCGCGGCGGTGATGTGCCGGCGGCCGTGTCCGGTGGATCCACGGAAGTTGACCTGCAGCACCGCGTGGCCGCGGTTGGCGAGGAACTGCACCTCCGGGTCGAAGCGCCAGGAGTCGTGCGTCCACGGCCCGCCGTGCACGAGGAGGACCAGCGGTAGGTCGCGGGGCGGGATCCCGACCGGGAGGGTGAGGTAGCCGTGCAACGGCAGCCCGTCGCGGGCCGGGAAGCCGACGGGGATCATCGGCGCCATCGTGTCCGGATCGAGGTGCGGGAAGCTGCGGAACAGTTGCCGGCTCTCCCCGGTGGAGTGATCGTGATACCAGGTCACTCCCGGATCGCGGTCGTGGGTGAAGGTCACGACCCAGCGCGTCTCGGACAGGTCCGAGGACGCCGTGGCCAGCACCCCGTCCGACAGCGACCGCAGCGCGGCGTACACCTCGGCGAAGTGCGGGTCCACGGCCTCGACGTGCGGGCGGTCGCCGACGAACCGGGCGGCGAGGACCTCGCCGGTGCGCCGGCTCGTGTACACCGCGGGCGGCAGCACGTCGGGCAGCATGACGCCGCTGGTGTCGAGGTCGTGTCCGTCGACGGCTGCGACGACGGTCTCGGAGCCGGTGTCGCGGTCGATGCGGACCAGCCGCAGATCGTCGGAGTCCTGGTAAGACCCCACCAGCAGGCCGGCCCCGTCGGCGGTCACCTGCTGGGGCTGGACGCCCGTCGGGTACTCGACGCCGCCCAGACGGCTGCGCAGGTGCTCGTCCCCGGTGTCGGGGTCGATCGCGTGGATCTCGAGCGTGCCGTCCTCGGCGAGCACCGTCCGGAAGGCGGGCTCACCGTCGCGGTCCAGTAGGACGGTGTCGCCCGGCGTCTCCTGCTCGTGGTGCAGGACCGTCTCGCCGGTGCCGATGTCGATCCGGAACACGTCGATGTACATCGGCCGCTTGTTCATCCAGACCAGCACGGCGCCCGGCACCGGGTGGTGGGGCTCGACGCCGATCACCCGGGACCCGGGATCCAGCGGTGTCAGGTCGACCGCGGCCGCGTCCGGGGCGTCGAGGTCGACCCGGTGCAGGTGCCAGTCCTCGTCGCCGTCGGTGTCCTGCAGGTAGAGCAGCCAGCGGGGGTCGTCGGTCCAGTAGTAGGTGGTGATGCCGCGGCGGGTGTCGTGGGTGACCGGGACGGCGTCCTCGTGCGTGTCGTCGACGCCGCGGACCCAGATGTTGCGCCGGCCCCGGTGCGGGGCGAGGTAGGCGATCCGGGTGCCGTCGGGGGAGATCGACGGGTTCGCGAACTGCGGGTCGGCGAAGAAGTCCGCGATCCCGATCAGCTCGGGCGGCGGCGGACAGCGGGGTGCGGTGGTGGTCATCGGTGCTCCGTCTCGGGTCGCGTTCCGTTCTCGCGGACTCAGGTGAGGAAGACCGGCGGGTTCTCCCCGCGGAGCCGGTAGTCGGGTCGGGGTCGTTCGAGACGGATCGACTCGAGCACGGTGTAGGCGTGGTACTTGGTCTGGCTGGTCGCGCCGGCCAGACGCTCCCACCACAGCTGCCCGGTGCTCGTTTCCTTCTCCAGCACGTACTTCGTGGCGTGGTTGGCCATCGAGTTGATCCAGTTCTCGGTGCCGACGAAGACCCGGTCCCATCCGGCGCCGTCGAGGATGGTGAGCAGGGCGTCGGAGCGGCTGAACCGCTCGACCGCCGCGGTGGCGCCGTCGAGGACGTCGGCGAAATACTCCACGCAGGTCCGGACGTCGTCGTAGGTGCCGAAGTGCATGTGGTGGCCACCGACGAAGTAGTCGAAGTCGTAGGCGAGGATCTGCTCGTGGGCCTGGTACCAGCCCATGATGTTCTGGGATGCGTCGCAGTGCATGAAGGTGACGCTGCCGGGGCTGACGATGTCGACGACGGTCAGCACCTTCTCGGCCGGGGCGTAGACGAAGATGTTGCCGGGGCAGTGGTTCTCCCCTTTGTAGGACAGCTCAAGCGTCGTTCCGCCGACGACGAGGGTCAGGTCGTCGTCGAAGACCGTCGTCGGCGGTGGGCGCAGCGGGTCGGGGAAGCGTTCGAGGAGTTCCCCGGTGATCCGGTGCGCGACGATCTCGACATCGGGCCCGTACACGGCGGCGGCGCCGATGTGGTCGGCGTGCCAGTGGCTGTAGACGACGTGGGTGACCGGCTTGTCGGTGACGTCGGCGATCGCGGCCAGCATGTTCTCCCCGATCGTCGGCGGCGCGTCGATGGCGACGACGCCGTCGTCGGTCACGACGAACGCGGCGTCGTAGCCGCCGCTGGTGACCCAGTGGAATCCCCCGCGCAGCTGCTGGACGTGGTAGCCGAGCCGCTGGAATCGCTCGCTGCGGAAGTACGGGGGGTAGTACGTCGCGGGGTCGGCCGGGTCGTCCTGTCCGGCGCGCGGGAAGCCGTAGTGGTCGATGGCGAAGAACGCCGGTTCGTCGGTCGCGACGATGGGCTTCTGGGACATGGCGTGGTTCTCCTGGTCGTTCTCGAGGTGCCGCTGGGGATCAGGCAGGGTTGGGGAAGCGCAGGACCGCTTTGAGCACCGCTCCGGAGGCGATGTCGTCGAACGCCGTGCCGATGTCGGCGAAGTCGTAGTAGGTGATGAGCCGGTCGAGCGGGAAACGCCCGTCACGGTGCAGCGAGATGAGCTCGTTGATCAGCAGGGCCGACACCGCGTCGCCCTGGATGATCCCGTGCAGGCTCTGCCCGACGGCGAGCCTCGACGCGTCCACCATCGCGTCGGCACCATCGTGGAAGGCGACGAAACCGAAACGGCCCATCGGAGCGAGCGCGTCGACCCCGGCGGTGAGGTTCTGCGTGCGGCCGCTCGTGTCGAGGGCGAAGTCCGTCCCACGAGGGACGACCGCGCGCAGGGCCGCCGCCAGGTCGTCCACCCGGCCCGCGTCGACGACATGGGTCGCGCCGAGCTCCCGGGCCAGGTCCAGCCGGGCCTGCTCGACATCCACGGCGACGATGGTCGCGACGCCCGCGATCCGGGCGGCCATGATCGCTGCCAGCCCGACTGGGCCGGTCCCGAACACCGCGAAGGACGAACCGCGGGTCACGCCGAGTGCGGTGAGCACGGCTCCCGCCCCGGTCTGGAACCCGCATCCGAGCGGCGCCAGCACGTCCAGCGCCACGTCGGTGGGAACTCTGACCGTGTTGCGCCGGTGCGCCAGCGCGTACGTCGCGAACGACGACTGCCCGAAGAAGTGCCCGCGGGGCTCGACCCCGTCCACCGCGTGCAGACCGTTGGTCCCGTCGAGCCGGGCACCGGCGAAGTTGGCGTCCCAGACCCGGTCGCAGTAGGCCGGGTGCGCGGACACGCACGGCGGGCACACCCCGCACGAGTGGTAGGACAGGACGACGTGGTCACCGGGCCGGACCGAGGTCACGGCGGCCCCCACCCGTTCCACGACGCCTGCGCCCTCGTGGCCCAGCACCGCCGGCAGCGGGGTCGCGATCCGCTGGGCGCGGACGTGGGCGTCGGTCGCGCAGATGCCGGTGGCGACCATGCGCACGAGCACCTCGTCGGCGCGGGGTTCGTCGAGGGTGATGTCGCGCATCTCGAAGGCGCCGTCCTTCGTCTCCAGGACGGCCGCCCGCGCGGCCACGCTCATCCGGCGGTCCCGGGGCGACGGGCGGCGGGGAGATCGATCACGTGAGTCATGGCCTGCTTCCGGTGAAGGTGACGGTGACGCTGACGCTGACGCTGACGCTGACGTGGGCTGGGTGCTGCCTACCGTCCGGCACGCTAGGAGCGATTCGGACAATCCGGATCAGCCGTCCTATCCGCTGTCGGCGCGCGGTGCCCGTGTAGTGCACGGCCCGTGGATCGCGTCGGGCCGTCCCGGCGCGGGCGGCGACGGATCGACCAGCCGATCCGCCGGGACGGCGACGCCCCTACCGTCTGCCGACGACAGGTGAACCGCCGGGCCGGGGGAGTGTGGCCGTTCGTGATCGAGCCCGACTACGGACAGCGTCTGGAGTTCGGTGTCCGGCTGCCGGGCGGACCCGACCCGGCGGTGACGGTCCGGCTCGCCCGGGCGGCCGAGGAGCTGGGGATCGACCTTGTCGTCGTCCCTGATCGGCCGACCCGTCCGGACGCCGAGGCGTGGACGGTGCTGTCCTGGATCGCCGCCGTCACCGGCGCCGTGCGGCTCGGCACCGACGGACACGACGGCGCCGCGCGGAACCCGGCGGTACTCGCCCGGACCGCCGCCGGTCTCGACCATCTCAGCGGGGGCCGGGTCGAGCTCGGGATCACGGTGGGGGAGCCCGGGAACGACGGCGAGGAGACGATCGACGTGGTCGCCGGGCTGTGGGCCGTCCTCGACCGTGGGCTCGCCCGCGTGGACGGGCGGCGGCACCGGCTCGCCGGTGCTCAGAAGGCAGCACCGGCTCACGACGTGCCGATCACGGTGAGCGGCCCGGACCCGCGCGACCCGGACCTGGCGCGGCTGGCGGGAACCCGCGCCGACGGCTGGTCGGCGCCCCTGAGCGCCCCCGGGGACCTCGCCGCCGGCCGGCTCCTCGTCGACGCCGCCGCCCGGGCGGCCGGGCGCGACCCGCGTGAGATCCGCCGGTGGGTGACCGTTCCCGCCACGGGCACCGACGGCGGGGCGGCCGCGTTGTTGGAACTCGTCGTCGAGCACGGGGTGGGGACGATCGTGCTCGACCTCGCTCCCGCCTGCGACGCCATGGCGGCCTTGAGTCGGTTCGCCCGCGACGTCGTCCCCGCGGTCCGGGCGGGCGCCGATGCGGCTCTCCCACACGGTGCGGCCGGGGCGCGCCT
This sequence comes from Pseudonocardia sp. EV170527-09, assembly GCF_008369905.1. Lineage (NCBI taxonomy): Bacteria > Bacillati > Actinomycetota > Actinomycetes > Pseudonocardiales > Pseudonocardiaceae > Pseudonocardia > Pseudonocardia sp. EV170527-09. The sequence continues at coordinate 42,935 of NZ_VRMC01000037.1, read as the reverse complement.
GCGCCGATCCTCGGCGCTGGCCCGACGCCGGACCGGTATCGACTACGACGGCGTCCCGGCCGGCCCGGTCGTCGTCGAACCCGGGGACCTCGCCTACGCCCGGCTGCGTGGGGGCTATCTGCGCGGCGGCTCGCCGGGCATCATCCTGCGGGCCGCGACCGTCGAACAGGTCGTCGATGCCCTGGCGTTCGCCCGCAGGCACCCCGATCTGCCGCTGTCCCGGCGCAGCGCCGGGCACGGGCTGTCCGGACGTTCCACCAACGACGGCGGCATCGTCATCGACGTGTCGCCGATGAGCAGCGTCGCGGTGCTCGACGAGGCGTCGCGCCGGGTCCGGATCGGACCGGGAGCCCGCTGGGCCGACGTCGCGAACGCCCTCGCCCCGTACGGCTGGGCGATCAGCTCGGGCGACTACGGCGGCGTCGGAGTCGGTGGACTGGCCACCGCAGGCGGGATCGGTTACCTGGCCCGCGGGCACGGGCTGACGATCGACCGCCTCCGCGCCGTCGAGATGGTGCTGGCCGACGGCTCGGTGGTGCGGGCGAGCGAGACGGAGAACCCCGACCTGTTCTGGGCGGTCCGCGGCGCCGGGGCCAACTTCGGGATCGTCACCGCGTTCGAGTTCGTCGCCGACGAGGTCGGCCCGGTGGCCTTCGCTGCGCTCACCCAGGTGACACTCGACGTCGCGGGCTATCTCGTCGAGTGGGGCCGGGTGGTCGAGGAGTCCCCGCGCGATCTCACCAGCTTCCTCATCATGCCCCCGCCGAAGGGCAGACGGGCCGCGGTGGCACTCAGCCGCACCGTCGTCGACTCAGCTGATCCGGACACCGTGCTCGCCCGGCTGCAGCCGCTGGCCGATCTCGCCCCGGTGTACGAGCAGCAGGTGGCCATCACCTCCTACGCCGACGTCATGGCGAACGCGAGCGACGACGCACCGGTCTCGCGCGGTGAGCCGGTCTCCCGCAGCGGGCTCGTGCACCACCTGACGCCGGAGTTCGCAGCCGTCGCCGCCCGGGTGCTGCGCAGTGGCGTCGTGCACTGGTTCCAACTGCGCTCGGTCGGCGGCGCGGTCGCCGACGTCGCCCCGGACACCACCGCCTACCCGCATCGGGCGCAGAACTTCTCACTCGTCGTCATGGGCAGCGATCCCGACGCCGTCGACGCGCAGTGGGCGTCGCTCGCGCCGTTCCTCGACGGGCTCTACCTCAGCTTCGAGACGAGCCTGCGACCCGAGCGGATCGAGCAGGCGTGGCCCGCCCGGACCCTCGCCCGGCTCCGGGCGCTCAAGGCGATCTACGACCCCGACGGTGTCTTCGACGACAACTTCGCCCTGACCCCCGCCCCGGAAACGAGTCAATGATGAGCGACTACGGCCACGAGCTGACCTTCGGCTGCTTCCTCACCCCGGTCGCCACGCCCCCGATGCGCCCGGTCGACCTCGCGATCGTCGCCGAACGGGCCGGACTGGACCTGGTCACCTTCCAGGATCACCCGTACCAAGCGGCATTCACCGACACCTGGACGCTCATGTCGTTCGTCGCCGCCCGCACCGAACGGGTCCGGATCTGCGGCAACGTGCTCAACCTGCCGTTGCGCCCGGCCCCGGTACTGGCTCGCGCCGCCGCGAGCCTGGACCTGCTCAGCGGTGGCCGGGTCGAGATGGGGCTGGGCGCCGGGGCGTTCTGGGACGCCGTCGTCGCCATGGGCGGCCCGCGTCTCGCACCCCGTGAGGCCGTACAGGCGACCGAGGAGGCGATCGCGGTCATGCGCGGGATCTGGGCGGCCGACGAGCCCGGCCCGCTGCGCGTGGCCGGCCGGTTCCACCACGTCGACGGCGCGAAACGCGGCCCGGCGCCGGCCCATCCGATCCCAATCCGGATCGGGGCGCTGAAGCCCCGGATGCTGCAGCTGACCGGAAGGATCGCCGACGGATGGCTGCCGTCCCTGATGTTCCTGCCGGACGGCCCGGCGTCGCTGGAGGAGATGAACTCCCACATCGACGACGGCGCCGCCGCGGAGGGCCGCGACCCGCGCGCGGTGACCCGCTACCTCAACATCACCGGGACGTTCACCGGCACCGCGAACGGGCTCTTCGGCGGGCCACCGGCGCAGTGGGCCGAGCAGATCGCCGACATCGCACTGACCCACGGGACGTCCGGGTTCATCCTCGCCTCCGACGAGCCGGGCGCACTCGAGCTGTTCGGCCGGGAGGTCGCGCCCCGCGCCCGCGAGATCGTCACCGCCGAGCGGACCGGGTGAGCCCGTGCGTGATCGGGTCACGCTCCTCGCCTGGCCGTCGTGCTCTTGGTGACCGTGCCGATGCGGCGCCGTGGCGAGTGGGACCGGTCGGCCGAGGAGAGTCATGTGTCCCACCGGAACCGGGTGCGGTCCGGCTCCGGGGCGGCGGCCCTGCCGGCCGCCCTTGAGTGTGCCCCAGGGGCACGGTGTCTCGTCGAGCCACGACGACCGACGGGGAGGACCACATGGTGGTGAACGGCGTGCTCCGGTGACGTGGAGTACCCGCGAGATCGCGGAGATCACCGGCACCAGCGTGAAGGCGGTGCGCTACTACCACGAGATCGGGTTGCTCTCCGAACCCGACCGGGCGCTCAACGGCTACAAGAAGTACGAGGTCCACCACCTGACCCGGCTGCTGCACATCAAGCGCCTCACCGATCTGGGAGTCCCGCTGGCGCAGGTGGACGAGGTGACGCGGGACGGCGGCCACGCGTCGATTTTCCAGGCCGTCGACGCCGAGCTGGCGAGAACCGTCGAACGCCTGCAGGCCATTCGCAGCGAGCTGTCCGCGCTGTCGCTTCCCGGCGCGACACCCGAGGTCCCCACCGAGTTCGGTGCCGTCGCACCACGGCTGCGGGAGAACGACCGCGCCTTCCTGACGATCTGCGCCCAGGTCCATTCCGAGGAGTCGATGACCGCGGTCCGGGAGCTTCTCGAAGCCGCCCCGAACGACGAGCTCGACGAGGCGTTCCGGGACCTGCCCGAGGACGCCGACGAGGACCGCCGACAGGCCCTCGCCGAACGGATCTCGCTCGTGACGGGGCCCGGTGCCGACGGCTTCGTGGCGTGGCAGCCCAAGGCCGTCACGCCAGGGCGGGCCGACGCGGCACGGAAGGTCGTCGGGCACGCCGTGGAGGCGCTGTTCAACCGCGCCCAGATCGACGTGCTTCGGCGTACCCATGAGATCAACGCCCACGAGACCGACGCCCACGAGACCGACGCGGCCGCCGGCGAGCCCTGAGCCCCCTTCCGCGCCCCGCGGGCGGACCCGCGCAGCCGCCACACGATCGCGTCGTCGCCCGAGCCGGACGGTGACACCGCAACAGGAGAACCCGATGACGAACCAGACCGTGCTCGACGACCGGGGCCGGATCCGCGGCCTCGCCTGGAGCATCGACTTCCGCCCGACGAACGCGCTCGCCACCCTGGTCCTGGACCCGGGGAGCTCGGTTCGCGCCGAGGCCGGCGCGATGGTCGCCATGGGTCCGGGGATCGAGCTGACGACCGCGGTCGAGGGCGGCCTGTGGAGCGCGGTCAAGCGCTCCGCCGGCGGCCGCTCGATGTCGGTGTCCACGTTCGCCGCGCGGGAGGGCCGGGACCGGCTGCTGCTCGCGCCGCCGACTCCCGGTGACCTAGTCGCCGTCGGGCTGAACGGCCGGGCGTACGACATCGCCGGCCACGCCTACCTCGCCGCGTCCCAGGACGTGGTCGTGGACACCCGGTGGGGCGGCGCCAGGGCGTTCTTCGCCTCGGACAACGCTCTGGTCGTGCAGGCGAGCGGGAACGGGGTCGCGTTCCTCGGTGCCTTCGGGGCGTTGCTGCCCCAGCAGCTCGCACCGGGGGAGAAGTTGGTCGTCGACACCGGGCATCTGGTCGCCTGGGACGCGTCGCTGCGCTACGAGATCCGCAAGGCCGCGAAGAGCGCCTGGAATTCGATGACCTCTGGTGAGGGGCTGGTCGCCGAGTTCACCGGGCCCGGCAACCTGTTCCTCCAGTCCCGCGACATCGAGGCGCTCGCCGTCGCCCTGAAGCGGCACCTGCCCGGCTCAGGATGAGCCGCCGCCGCACCGCCGGGCCCCGAACGATCACGACATCACCACGACCGAGGTGCACGAGAATCATGGACAGCCGTTCCGCCGCCGAGCTCGGCGCGCTCATGACCGAGAAGCTCGCCGGGTTCCAGATCGCCCAGGCGCTTCACGCCGTGGCGAGGCTGGGAATTCCGCAGGCCCTGCTGGACGGGCCCCGTACCGTGGCCGACCTGGCGGCGGGCGCCGAGGTGGACGAGCACCTGCTCGGCCGGGTGCTGCACACCCTGACCGGGCAGGGAGTGTTCACCCACCAGCCGGGCGGGACCGTCGCGGTCACCGAGCTGGGGGCCACGCTCGCTCCGGGGACCCGGGGGTCGGTGTACGGCACCGCCCTGTTCTGGATGGAGACGCACTACGCGCCCTTCGCTGCGCTGATCGACGTCCTGCGTACCGGGCGCACCGCGTCGGACCTGGTCAACGGGATGCCGTTCGTCGACTTCCTGCAGGCCCACCCCGAGCACGTCCCGGCGCTGGCCGCCGCCATGGCCGACGTCACCCACGGCGCGCAGTCCGAGGTGCTGGAGGGCTACCGGCTCCCGCCCGGCACCGTCGCCGACATCGGTGGCGCCGACGGATCGGTGCTGGCCGCGCTGGTCGCTGACGAACCCGACCGGCGCGGATGGCTGGTGGACCTCCCGGCCGTCGCGGCGACCGCGCACGAGCAGCTCGCGACGGCGGGCCTGGCCGACCGGGTCGAGGTGCTGGGTGGGGACTTCTTCGAGTCGGTGCCGTCAGCGCAGGTGTACCTGTTGTCCACTGTGCTGCACGACTGGGACGACGACGACGCGTTGCGCATCCTCGGACGGATCCGGGCGGCCGCGGCTGCCGGAGCACGTCTGGTGGTCGTCGAGATCGTCCTGCCGGACGGGGACGAGCCCCATCTCGGCAAGATCTCCGATCTCGCGATGCTCACGATGGCGGGTGGCCGCGAACGCACGCGCTCGGAGTTCGCCAGGTTGCTCGACCGGTCGGGCTTCGCGTTGGACCGGGTCGCGCGGTCGAGCGTGTCCGGGTACTCGGTCCTCGAGGCGACCGTGCGGGACGCCTGAGTCCGGTGCCGGCCACCGCTCCCGGCGCGGGTCCGTGCCGGGAGCGGTCGTCAATCGCCGTCCCGGACGGGACGGCGGGGGTAGAGCCACCGGCGCAGCAGGCCGGTCACGGCGGGCATCATCAGGTAGGTCATCACGGTGCTGAACAGGACGGCGAACAGCGCGGCACGGAGCGGGAGCGGGAGCGTCCCGAGCCACGGGGTGAGGACCCCGTTCGCCGCCAGCGACACCGGGAACACCGCGATCCCCGAGGCGACGGCCATCTTCCAGCGCGGTGGCGCGACCGTCGCCGCGGCGGAGGGAGCACGGCACCAGGTCTCCATGCCCGAGACCGTCCGGGGTACCTCCCGGCCGTCCGCGCCGGTGCGGGGCTCCGGTCCGTCGGCCGCGGTCACGGCGCGGTGTGCACGAGGTGTTTGGTCTCCTGGAACTCCTCCAGCCCGCGCAGGCCGTTGAGCCGACCCACGCCGGACTGCTTGTAGCCGCCCTCCTCGAACTGGTCGTGGACGACCGCCCAGGTGTTGGTCCACACCGTCCCCACCCGCAGGCCGCGTCCGACCCGCAGCGGCCGGTCCACGTCCCGGGTCCAGACCCCTGCTGCCAGGCCGAAGTCCGTGGCGTTGGCGCGCTCGACCGCGTCGAGCTCGTGGTCGAAGACCTCGAACGTCGCGACCGGGCCGAACACCTCGCGTTGCACGATCGGCGCCGTCACGTCGGTGACCTCGACCAGGGAGGGGGCGAGCAGCGTCCCCTCCCGGCCGCCCCGCAGCAGCACCGTCCCGTGAACTGCGGCGTCGGCGACGACGCGTTCGACCCGCACGGCGTTCGCCTCGTCGATCATGGCGCCCATGTCCGACGACGGGTCGGTGCCGGGGCCGACACGGACCGCGCGCAACGCCTCGACGAGTCGCCCGCGCAGCTCGTCGGCGATGCCGCGGTGCGCGAGGACCCGGCTGCCGGCCATGCAGAACTGCCCCGCGAACGTGGTGACGGCTCTGGCCAGCACGGGCACGGCGGCGTCGAGGTCGGCGTCGTCGAACACGATCAGGGGTGTCTTGCCGCCCAGCTCCAGGGACAGGCCCTTGAGCGTGGGGGCGGCAGCCTCCATGATCTGGCGCCCGACCGTGGTCGACCCCGTGTAGCTCACGACGTCGACGTCGGGGGAGGAGACCAGCAGGCGCGCACCGTCGGACCCGCTCTCGGTGAAGACGGTGACGACTCCGGCGGGCAGGCTCGGAGCCGAGCCGATGATCTCGGCGAGCAGCTCGTTGACCAGGCCGGTCTGCGCCGGCATCTTCATCGCGACGGTGCATCCGGCGGCCAAGGCGGGCGCGAACGAGCGCGTGGACAGGATCACCGGCGAGTTCCAGGGCACGATGATCCCGGCGACGCCCGCCGGTTCCTTGAGGGTCATCGAGTACATCCCCGGGCGGACCTCGGCGGCCCGGCCGTGGTCGGACAGCGCCAGCGCAGCGTAGTAGCGCAGCTTGGCCGCGGACGGGCCGACCTCGAAGGCCGCCTCTTTCAGCGTCTTGCCGTTCTCGCGGGACAGCAGGTCGATGATCTCGTCGCTGCGGGCGTCGAGCCGGTCGGCGATCTCCGCCAGCGCAGCGGCACGCAGATGCCGGTCCCGCGACCACTGCGTGGCGGTGAACGCGTGCCGCGCGGCGGAGATCGCGGCCCCGGCCTGTGCGGCGCCACCGTCGACGAACGTACCCAGGAGCTCCCCGGTGGCGGGGTCACGGGACTCCATCCGGGTCCGGGCGGCGACCCCACCGCCGTCGTGACAGTGGTGGGTATCAGGTGCTGCCGCGGGGTTCGACATCTGCCGGCCTCTTCTCGTCGGTGTCGAGACCACGCTAGGAAGGCCCGGCAGGGCGGGCATCGGCCGTGTTATCCGTCGTCGTGATGCCGTGCCGTCTCCATCTGCCGTCTCCCTGTCTCCTCGCCTTCCGTCATCGCCGCTCGGCGAGATCGGCGGCCGCGAGGTCGCGGCGGGAGCGGAGCCCGAGCTTGGCGAACACGTGGGACAGGTGATGCCCGACGGTGCGGTCGCTGATCCGCAGCCGGGCCCCGATCTCCCGGTTCGTCAGGTTCTCGGCGGCGAGCTGGGCCACCCGGAACTCCTGCGCCGTCAAGATCGCCGCTCCCGTTCCTGCGCCGTGGGCACGGCGGGCGGGCGCCGTCGTGAGGCGCTGCTCGCGCCGGGTCCGCTCGATCATCGGGCGGGCTCCCAGGGCATCGAACGTCTCGACGGCGGCGTCGAGCTGCCGGCGGGCGTCGCGGCGGCGCCGCTGTCGCCGCAGCCACTCGCCGTAGAGCAGGTGCGCCCGGGCGTGGTCGAACGGGCGCCGGGACGCGCCGGGCTCGTCCAGCGCCGCCCGGTAGGACCGTTCGGCGGCGGGCTCGTCCAGCAGCGCGCGCGCCAGGTGCGCGGTGGACCTCGCCCAGGGCGCGCCGGTGCGCTGTGCCCACGCGTCGAGCGTCCCGGCGCGGCGCTCGCCGATCTCCGGCCTTCGCGCCTGCACGGCGGCCTCGACCGTGTCCAGGCCGGCCAGCAGCGCGACGACCGGATGAGCCGCAGGATGCCCGCGCTCGTCCAGGCGGGACAACAGGTCGAGTGCCGCGTCGGCGCGACCGGCCCCGAGCTCGGCCATCCCGCGGTTCCAGTGCGCCGAGGCGCCGGCCGCACGGTCGTGGCGCGGCCCGGCGAGCTGCAGGGTCCGCGTGGCCAGCGCCGCGACGTCGTCGCGGTCGCCGCGGACGGCGGCGAGCCATCCGAGGCAGTTGCGGCACTCCGCGGCGATGTGCTCGGCGCCGATCCGCTCGGCCGACGCGAGCCCCTCGGCGGCTGCGTCCCGGGCGGCGTCCCACCGCCCCGCGGCGATGTCGAGTCGCGCACTCCGGGCCAGTGCCGCGGCGAGCGAGGTGCGGTCGGCGTGCCGGCGGTGTCGGTTAAGCAGGGTGTGCACGGCATCGGCGAGCGGCTCGTCGATGCCCCAGGCCAGTCCGAGCAGCGAGGCAGGGAGCAGCTGTGACTCCACTTCGGCGATGCGCGCCATGACGTCGCCGAGATCGGTCGGCGGTACGGCTCCGACGGGGTCCGTCGCCGGGGTCCACCATGTCCGGACGACGGGGAGGACGTCCGGCAGCCCGGGGGTCGCCAGGCTCGCGAGACGAGTGAGGGTCTCGCGTACCAGGTCGTCGCGGGCCGCAGACCATCCCGCGTGCAGGGCGGCCACGCCGAGCTCCACGCCGCTGTGCGGATCGTTGAGCTCGACCAGATCGCGAGTGAGTGACCGGTGCGCTCGTTCCAAGGATCCCTCGGCGAGCTCGAGCACCCCGCGCAGGCCGCGGCTGGCGCGGGTGGCCTGGTCCTCGTCGGTCAGGCCCCGGGCGTCCGCCAGCAACCGGCGCGCGGTCGTGGCGTCCCCGCCGTGCCAGGCGGCGACGGCCGCGCGGGCGAGCCTGTGGGTCGCCGCGGCAGGGTCGGGGGAGAGCTCGGCGGCCCGCCGCAGGATCGGTACCGCGCCGGCTCCCGTCGGCGACGTCCGCTCGAGCGATCCGGCGATCTCCTCGTCGACGTCGTGGACGGTCGCGGCCCGGTGCCAGAGATGTCCGCGACCGCCCGGGGGGAGCGCGGCGGCCAGGGTCCGGTGGGCGGTCCCGCGATCGGTCGGGGAGGCGCCGGCGTAGACGGCGGCCCGGACGACCGGGTGCCGCAGCGCGGGCCGGTCGGGCGTCCCGGCGAGCAGTCCCGACCGGGCCGTCTCCTCCCAGACCTGCTGCTCGCCGTCGCGGGGACGGGTCGACCGGGCGAGCGTGAGCTGGTCACCGTCGGTACGGGCGGCGGCCAGCAGCACGACCAGCTCGCGTGCTGGGGGCTGCATGGTCTGCAGGCGTTCGGCGAAGGCTTTCCGTAGCCGGGGGCCCACGGGCACCGTTCCGGTGAGGTCGCCGTTCATCGTCGGCAGCTCGTGCAGGGCCAGCGGGTTGCCCCCGCCCGCGTCGACCGCCCGGGTGACCGCGGCTCGGTCGATGCCGGGGTGGGCGGCGGTGACGAGCCGGGCGGCGTCGTCGTCGGTGAGCGGGCCGACCGGGAGCGGTTCGAGCCCCTCCCACGGTCCGCCCGCGGGCGCGTCGTGGTCGGCGACCAGGACCGCGACCGGATCGGTCCGCACCCGTCGGGCGACGAAGCCGAGCACGAACGCGGTGTCGGCGTCGAGCCGGTGCGCGTCGTCCACGACGATCAGCAGCGGATGGTCGAGGGTCGGCGTCGACAGCAGGGACAGCACCGCGACAGCGGTGAGCAGCCGTCCCGGCCCGCCCGCCGCACCCGCGAGCACAGCGCGGAGAGCGGCGGCCTGGGAGACCGGGAGGGTCCCGATCAGGTGCTCGACCGGCCGGAGCAGCGTGTACAGGCCGGCGAAGGGGGTCGTGGACTCGCAGCGCGACGGTCGGACTGCCCACGACGTGATGTCGGGGGACATGGCGGTGACGTGGTCGAGCAGCGCGGTCTTCCCGATTCCCGGCTCGCCCCAGAGCACCAGCGCGCCCCCGGTGCCCCGGCGGGCCCGGTCGAGCACCTCGGTCAGGGCGGCGATCTCCGCCCGCCGTCCGACGAGCGTGGCCGGGGCACCGGGCGCCGTCATCGGAGGAGGTGCGTAGTCAGCCGGGCCGGGGCGTCCTCCTGCAGGAGGAGACCGGCGTCGTCGATCCGGCCCGACGTCGAGTGCGGGATCCGGGCGAGCGGCGGTGCGATGCCGCGCCGTGGGGAGGAGGAGTACGGCGTTCCGGGTATCAGCACGACCGGCGGTCCGGCTCGGCCGGGCCGGGCCCTCTGCGCGGTCCCAGCGTCGGTCTCGTACCACTTGGGCCGGCCCCAGCCCGCGCCGACGTTCATGACGATCCTCCGGTGTCCGATGGCATGTCTCTCCTGCACACCCGGGTCGACGACCGCGGGTGACCGTTCAGTGCGCCGGGCGAGGGGCGGATCTGCGCCGCTTCTCGTGCAGCCAGACCACCACCACCATCGCGATGTTGACCGCGCCGAGGATGAGCAATGGTGGGCCGCCGGTCTCGGTGGACCGGTCGACGGCCGCGGTGCCGCCCCCGGCCATGACGTTGTTGCCGATGCCGGCCAGCAGGTTGTTGACGACATGGAAGGCGATCGGCGCCTCCAGCCCCCCGCTGATGATGGACATCAGTCCGGTGCTCAGCGCGATCAGCGCGATGTATCCGGCCAACCAGGGGTCCGCCGAGCCGTGCAGCGCGGCGAACACCAGCGAGGACACGACGAGGCCGACGGCCAGGGCGGGGCGGACGGCGCGTACCCAGCTCGCCGTCGCGGGGAGCAGGACGCCGCGGTACATCAGCTCCTCGCCGGTCGCCTGGATCGGGATGGTGAGCAGGGTGACGGCCAGCAGCGCGAGGGTGGTGTCGGTGATCCCGAAACCGGTCCACCCGGTGGCCTCGGGCCCGACCACGGCCACGGTCCCGAGGCCGGCCGCCACCAGGACGGCCGCGCAGGCCGAGTAGTAGCCGAGCCGGCGCCGGTCGAACCGGCGCAGCGGGCTGAGGAGCATCCGCCACGGAACCCGGGTCATCCATACGAGCAGCAGGACCGCGACCACACCCGTCGCCCCGATGGCGAGGTTGGCCGCCAGCGACTTCAGCGGGGTGAACTCGGTGGAGAACGCATCGTCGGAACCCTCGATGGCGCCGACGACCGACCAGGCCAGCACCTGGGAGCCGAGCAGGACCACCGGCAGGACCGCGAGCAGCACCAGCGGTTTCCACCAGCTCATCCGTAGGTGCGCGCCGAACGGCCGCGTGCCGTTGACCGCGGTGGGGAGGAGCTGGGTCACACCGTCGGGTGTGGAGTGCCGTGGTCCGCCGGCGGCGGAACGACGACCGGAGACCGGCCTGTACATGAGAACCTTCCCGAGTTCTTCCGTCGACGGGGCGACGGGACGACCTGTGGCACCAGCACACAGCGTGCCCCTGGGGCACGGTCAAGGGAGGAGCCGCCGGATCGATCCCCTGGCCCCGATCGTGGCTCCGGGTCCCGGGTGTCATGGGACCAGCAGCAGCTTGCCTCCGGTGTGCCCGGCCTCCAGCGTCCGGTGGGCCTCCGCCGCCCGGTGCAGCGGGAAGGTACGGGCGATCCGGGTGCGCCACCGCCCCGCGGCGATGTGCTCCAGTGCCTCCCGCACCGGGCGGCTGTCCCGGTTCCCGGGGTGTCCCGCGCTGAACGTGACGCCCTGGGCGGCCGCGGCCGGATCCGCCAGGGTGACGACGCGCCCGGTGCCGCCTCGCAGGTCGAGCAGCGTGGACACGAGTCCCTTCCCCGCGGTGTCCAGTGCTGCGTCGATCGGGCCGGGCGCGACCGCACGCACGCGGTCCGCGAGGTCGTCGCCGTGCTCCACGGCGGTCGCCCCGAGGCTTTCCACGTACTCCAGGCTGGACCGTCCGGAGATTCCGATGACGGTGAGCCCCTGCAGCCGGGCGAACTGCACGGCGGCGCCACCGAGAGCTCCGCTCGCCCCGGTGACGACGATCGTCTCACCGGGATTCGGCCGCAGGAGCGAGAGTCCGCGCGCGGCGTTGTCCGCGGCGATGCGCGCGGTGGACCGGCTCAGCGCGACCGCGAGGTTCTCGCGCACGGTCAGTCCGTGCAGTAGGGCCCGGCTGTCGGGCACGAGGCACAGGCCGCGCCGCGCGACCAGGTGCGGCCGGCCTCCGACGACCGGCTGACCGAGGGCTTCGACGACTCCGGACAACGGAGTCAGCACGCCCGCCAGGGTGAGGAGCGTGGTGGACTTCCCGGCGCCGTTCGCCCCGAGGATTGCGACGATCTCCCCAGGCAGCACCTCGAGCCCGACGCCCCGGATCGCCGGGATGCCCCGGTACCCGCTGGTCACGTCGGCCATCCGCAGCACGGGCGCGGTCACGGCACACGCTCCACGGACGGCGCGGTCTCGGACCCGAGGTAGGCCGTCACCACGCGCGGGTCCCGCAGCACCGTCGCGGCGGTGCCCTCGGCGATGATCCGGCCGAAGTCCAGCACGTAGACGTGGTCGCAGACGCTCGAGACCAGGCCCATGTCGTGGTCGACCAGCAGCACGGTCCTTCCGTCGTCGGTGAGCTGCCGCAGCCGACGCCCCAGCTCGGCGCTCTCGGTGGAGTCCAGCCCGGCCGCGGGCTCGTCGAGCAGCACCATCCGGGGGTCCGCGGCGAGCGCCCGCGCCACCGTGACCAGCTTGCGCCGGCCCAGCGAGATCTCGTCCGGCGTAAGTTCGGCCAGGTCCGTGATTCCCAGGCAGTCCAGCGCCCGCTCGACGCGATCCTCCGCGTCGGGCGAGGGGGCCGGACGGACCATTGCCCGCACCATCGACAGCCAGGACGCCCGCTCGGCGGCGACCAGGAGATTCTCCCGGACGCTCAGGTCGTCGAACAGCTCGATGCTCTGGAACGTGCGGGCCAGCCCGGCCCGGGCCCGTCGGTGCGCGGGCAGCCGTGCGATCTCCTGGTCGTCGAACCGGACTGACCCGGACGACGGGACCAGGCCGGTCACGGCGTCGATGAAGGTCGTCTTGCCGGCGCCGTTCGGACCGATCAGTCCGACGAACGCGCCCTCCGGGACGTCCAGGGATACCGCGTCGATCGCGCGTACCCCTCCGTACTGCACGGTCAGGGCGGACAGCTCAAGCAGTCCCACTGGGTGGCCTCCTCGTCGAGGGTCGGTGCACCGGCATGTGGCCTGATCGGGCCGACGAGCCACGGCTCACCGCGACAGATGGAATGTACTGTGCATTATTGGTATCGACAGCTCGGTCCGCGCGAGGTGTCGGACATGCCGTTCCGGGTCGGGGTAGCGGTCGCCGGCTGGTGGAGGATGCTCCGCCCGGTCAGCGGGAGGAGCTGCCGGTGTGGATCAATGCGGTGATCTGGTCGGCTGTGGTCTGCAGGTGGGTCCGGACGACGCGGGCACAGGCCTCGCCGTCGCGCGCCTTGAGTGCGGCGACGATCTCCTCGTGCTGCTGCTGCACTGCCCGCCGGTAGGCGGGGTCCTCCTGCCCGTCTCGGGTCACCGTGAGCTTCGCGTAGCTGACCGAGGCGATCCGGAGACGGGTCAGGATGTCGAACAGCCGGGGCCGGTTCGCGATCCCGTAGATGCTGTCGTGCAGGAGGCCGTTGAGCTCGATGTAGCGGTCCGGAGGAGCCGTCTCCATCTCCGTGACGAGGGCCTCCAGCTCGTCGACCTGCTCGTCGGTGATGGTCCGGGCCGCGAGTTCAGCGGCCAGCGGTTCCAGAGCCAGGCGGATCTCGTACAGCTCTGCCAGGTCCTCCGCGGCGGGTTGGAACACGACGACGCTGCGGTGCGCGTCCTGCTGGACGACGCCCTCCCGCGTGAGCAGCGCGAAGGCCTCGCGGACCGGCGTGGTGCTCACCCCGAACCGCTTGGCGACCTCGGTCTGACGCAGGAGCGTTCCCGGTGTCAGCTCGCCGGCCTGGATCAAGTTGCGCAGCTTCTCGGCGACGCGACCCGCTCGGGTCAGATCTCCCAGACTGTCCGTTGCCACGCCATGCTCCTGCCCGCGCAGATGTGTGCTCGTCGTGTCGGCGGCGCGCGGTCCGCGGACCCGACAACAGTAGCCCGTCGCCGACGGCCGGATCCCCGCTCCCGGCGCGGCTCAGCTCGGTGCGAGTCGACGCCCGGCCGTGACGCCGCCCTCGACCGGTATCAGAGCACCGGTGACGAACGACGCCTCGTCGGACAGCAGCCAGCGTACGGCGTGACCGACCTCGTCGGGCTCGCACAGGCGGCCGAGCAGGTGCAGTGACCGTGCCCCGTCGAGCAGCTCGGGAGAATCCAGTGAGCCGTAGACCGCCTCCACCATGGGGGTGCCGACGATCCCGGGCAGGACCGCGTTGACCCGGATGCCGGCAGGCGCCGCTTCGACCGCGGCCGCCCGGGTCAGGCCGCACACGGCGTGTTTCGAAGCGATGTAGTCGGCAGCGTCCGGCATGGCCAGGACTCCCAGCCCGGACGAGGTGTTCACGATCGAGCCCCCGTCGCCCATGGCGGGTATCTGGTGCTTGAGGCAGTGGAACACGCCCAGCGCGTTGATCCGGAGCACGGTCGAGAACTCGTCCGAGGTGAGGTCCACGAGTGGCTTGCCGTGCTGCGGTATCCCGGCGTTGTTGAAGGCTCCGTCCAGTCGGCCGAACCGCTCGACGGCGTGCTCGACGAGTGCGCGGGCCTGGTCCTCCCGAGCGATATCCGCCGTGAGGAACGTCGCCTTCGGTCCGCGGGCGGAGAGCTCGCCGACGAGATCGCCGCAACCGGTGTCGACGATGTCGCTCGCGACGACGTGCGCACCCCCGTCGGCGAGCAGTCGTGCGGTCGCCCCACCGATCCCGCCCAGGGCCCCGGTCACGATGACGACCTTCGATTCGAGACTGTTCATGACATCACTCCATTGTTCTGTCGGACAGCGCGATCAGCGGTGGAGAACGGCTCCGATCGCCCCCAGCAGGGCGTCGTGGTGGTCGGGGACGGGCCCGGCGGCCCGGTAGGCGACGTGGTTGTCCGGCCGGACCAGCACGGCGCCGCCGTCGCCGACCCCGCGGACCCGGGCCCAGCCGCCGTCGATGTCGGAGGTGCCGTCCCCGACGACGGCCACGTCGACCGGTACGCCGAACTTCTCGGCCGCCGCCCGGGCCGCCGCCGACCATGGGTCTGCGCCGTCCGGGTCGGTGAGCAGCAGGAAGCCGCACCGGTCGACCAGGTCGTGGGTGGACATCCGTCGCCCGTCGCGTTCGAGCCAGGCGTGCGGGAGCCGGTGCCCGGGGCGGGTCGTGGGCAGGTAGGTCGTCCCCATCGGGTCGGTGTCCGGAGGCTCGGATCCGTCGGGGACGACGGCGCCCTGGTCGTAGCGGAAGCCCAGTTCCAGGTCGTGGGCCTGGAACTCGGTGCGTTGGGTGTTGATCACCTCGGCGGCCCGCGCGCGCCGCGTCTCGCCGAGCGGTCCGTCGGCGAAGAACGCCTCCATCACTGCGCGGCCGGCCTCCGGGGCCTGGCCGGGCACCAGGCCGATCCCTGCGTCGATCACCATGTGGTTGAGGAAGGTGAACATCGCCCAGTCCACGTTGCGGGCCCCGATCGGCTGCCGTTCGAGCTCGTAGCTGTCGAGCAGTTCCGGAGCGGCCCGCCGGTCGAGGACCGCGGCGAGCTTCCAGGCCAGGTTGTGGGCGTCCTGGATCGCGGTGTTGAGTCCCAGGCCGGTGGTCGGCGGGTGCCGGTGGGCGGCGTCGCCGGCGAGGAACACCCGGCCGACCCGGTAGCGGTCGGCCAGCACTCCCTCGAGGACCCAGTGGCTGACGCACAGCACGTCGATCTCCAGGTCGGGCAGCCGGAGCAGCTGTCGGAGCCGTGGGACGATCGCGTCCTCGTCGAAGCGCGCGGGGTCGCCGGGGGCGAACGCGAAGCTGAGCTGCCACTCCTCGGAGTGCTTCCCCCAGGTCGGGCCCATCGGGACCATCCCGCCGCTGCCCCAGGCGCCCGCGCCGTCGGGGTCGATGAACCAGGTGATCATGCTGGTGCCGTCGACGTGGGCGGAGAGGTCGGCCTTGAAATGGCATCCGACCATGTCGAGCATTCCGCTGGGCCCGCGCAGCGTGACCCCGAGCTGCTCGCCGACGGTCTTTCCGCCGTCCGCGCCGATCACGTACTGCGCGCGTACCTCGTACGCGGTACCGGTGGTGCGGTCCCGGACGGTGGCGGTGACGCCGGCGTCGTCCTGGCCGAGGGCGAGCAGCTCGTGGTGGAACCGCACGGTCCCGGGCCCGCGTTCCTCGGCGTGCCGCCTGAGGATCGGTTCGAGCCGGATCTGCGGCAGGTTGCTCGACAGGGTGGGGCTGTCGGCGGCGTAGGTGTCATGCAGGGCGCCGCCGCCGAACGCGTCCATGGTGTGGAAGACGCGCCGGTCGAGCGGCCCGTCGCCGCCGAGCGAGGTGGTCCAGTGCACACGGCCGAAGTGCTCCGGACCGGCGCCGGCGGCGTAGATCGGGTCGGCCACGCCGTACTGCCGGAACACCTCCATCGTGCGCTGGTTCAGGTAGTGGGCCTTGGGAAGGTGTGAGGTGCCGGCGTGTCGTTCCACCAGCAGCGACTCGACACCCAGCTCGGACAGGAAGAGCGACGCGGACAGGCCGCAGCCGCCACCGCCGACGATCAGGACAGGAACCTCGAGATCAGCCATCGGCATCTCCTTCGGGCTCGGAGACGGGCTCAGGACGACAGCGCGTGGACCGGCGACGGCAGCCCGGGCGTGGTGCTCAGCGCCCAGGCCCGCGTCTGCAGCGTCTCGGCCGGCGTGCCGGCACGCCGTTCGGTGATCATCAGGTCCGGGGAGAACCCGACGCCGACCGGATCCCCGTCGTACTCCGGACCCTGCATGTAGGCGGTGGTCTCCTCGGACGTGCCGAAGTTGTCGACCTGCAGCTCGACGAAGTTGCCGTCCGGGTCCTGGTAGTACAGCGAGGTGGTGACGCCGTGCTGCACCGGCGCGGCCGGCGCGATGCCCCGGTCCCTGAGCTCGGTGTAGCGCGCCAGCAACGAGTCGAGGTGGTCGAAGGTGTAGGCGGTGTGGTGCATCCCCGAGGCCGTGGGGCTCCTGGGCTCCGGCGGTTCCGGTGGCTGGATCAGGGCGATCCGGTGGTGCTCGTCGTCGAAGGTCATGAAGCACAGCCCGTGCCCCTGGTGGACGGTGTGCGCACCGAGGACCGTGGCATACCAGTCGCGCATCTCCTCCAGCCGGCCGGTCTGGAACACGACGTGGGCGAGGTAGGGCCTGCTGCTCATCGGGGTCTCATCTCCGTTGATGGTCGTGGCGGGTCAGCTGCGGCCGCCGGCGTGGCGGAACGTGTGCCGCATCTGCCCGATCCCGGCGGCGGCGGTGACCAGGTCGTCGCCCGGCCCGATCAGCAGCTGGGGGTTCCGGTGAAGATCAGGTCTCCCGGGTACAGGGTCACCACCGAGGACAGGAACTCCACGATCGCCGGGAGCGTGAAGATCATGTCGCTGGTCCGCGTCTTCTGGACCAGCACACCGTTGAGCGCGCAGCTGATCTCGACATCGTCGGGGTCCGCGAACTCGTCCGGGGTGACCAAGACGGGGCCGGTCGGGGCGAATCCCGGGAATGACTTGCCCATGTTGAACTGCTGGGGTGCCGATCCGGCCATCTGCAGGTCCCGCTCGGAGAGGTCCTGCCCGACGGTCAGGCCGGCCACGTGCGCCCAGGCCTCGCCCGCCGGGACGCCGGAGGCCTCCCGCCCGATCACGGCCACCAGCTCGACCTCGTAGTCGACCGACCCGTCCGGCAGGTCGATCACCCCGCCCGGCCCGGTGACGCTGGACGGGAACTTGGTGAACACCATCGGGGTCTGGGGCAGCTCGAGACCGGCCTCGATCGCGTGCTCCCGGTAGTTCAGGCCGATTGCGAAGACCTGACGGGGCGCCGGAGACGGCGGCCCGAGGGCGTCGGCGTCGATCGGGACGGTCCCGGCGGGGGACCGATCCTCCGCCGCCCAGTCACGGAACTCGTCCCACTGCCGGTAGATCGACTGGGGATCCGGCCCGAACCGGCCGTTGCTGGCCGTCTCGACGTCGGTCCCGCGCTCGCCGTCGACGTCGATGGTCAGCCGGCCGGCCAGGTTCAGGATGCGCATGTCGTCGCCTTTCTGTGTCGTGCCCCAACCTCGGAGAACCACGCCAACACCTCGGGGCGGTCGACCACGCCGGCGTTGACCGCGTGGTCGCGCGGAAGGCCCTGCAACAGCCGTTTGACGGGTACCTCCAGGCGCTTGCCGGTCAGGGTTCGCGGGATGCCGGGGGCGAGCAGGATCTCGTCCGGCACGTGCCGGACGGAGGCGAACCGCCGGATCTCCTCGGCGATCCGGGCGCGCAGCCCCTCGTCGAGCTCGATCCCGTCGACGAGCGAGACGAACAGCGGCATCCAGTACCCGCCGCCGTCCAGCTCGGCGCCGATGACCAGGCTGTCGGCGACCTCGGGGATCCGGTCGACGGCGGCGTAGATGTCGGCACTGCCGAGCCGCACCCCGTGACGGTTGAGGGTCGAGTCCGACCGGCCGTGCACCACGGCGGTGCCGCGTGAGGTGATCGTGATCCAGTCGCCGTGCCGCCACACACCGGGGTAGACGTCGAAGTAGGCCTCCCGGAAGCGGTGCCCGCCCGGGTCGTTCCAGAACCGCACCGGCATCGACGGCATCGGCGCGGTGACGACCAACTCCCCGACACGGTCGGTGGCGTGCCGCCCCTGCTCGTCCCAGGACTCCACCCGGGCCCCGAGCAACCGGCACTGCATCTCCCCGGCGTACACCGGCGACAGCGGATTACCACCGACATAGCTGGTGCCGACGTCGGTCCCGCCGCAGGGCGCGTCGAGCCAGATGTCGGCCTCGACCGCCTCGTAGACCCAGCGCCAGCCGTCCACCGGGAGCACCGACCCGGAGTAGAGGACCGAGCGCATCGCGCTCAGGTCGTGGTCCCGGCCGGGGACCAGTCCTGCCTGCCGGGACGCGGTGAGGTAGCCGGCGCCGGTGCCGAACTGGGTCGCGCGGGTCTCCGCGGCGATCTCCCAGAGCCGGTCCGGGCGCGGCCGGTTCGGTGATCCGTCGTAGAGGACGACGGTCGCGTCCACCATCAATGCGGCCACCGCGGCGTTCCACACCACCCAGGCGGTCGAGCTGAACCAGAAGAACCGGTCCCCGGCGCGCACGTCGGCGTGCAGGGCCAGCCATTTCGCGTGCTCGAGCACGATGCCGCCCTGGGAGTGCACGATCCCCTTCGGGGGCCCACTGGTCCCCGACGAGTAGAGGATCCAGAGCGGATGGTCGAAGGGAAGCCGTGTGAAGACCGGTTCGGTCGGTTGCGTCACGATCTCGCTCCACCCGGTCACCGGTACCGGCAGATCGCAGTCGACAGTGTCGTGGATCCGGGGGACCACGACGACCTGCTCGAGATCCGGGAGCCGTTGCGCGAGCTGCCGGATCTGCGCGACGCGGTCGTTGTCCCGCCCGGCGAACCGGTAGCCGTCTGCGGCCACGAGTACCCGGGGGTGTACTTGGGTCAGCCGGTCGAGCACCGCGTCGGTGCCGTAGTCCGGGGCGCAGCACGTCCAGACCGCTCCCACCGCCGCACTTCCGAGGAGCGCGACGACGGCTTCGGTGACGCTGGGGAGGTATCCGGCGACCCGGTCTCCCGGCTCGACCCCCCACCCGCGCAGCTGGGCGGCGAAGGCCCCCACCTGTCCGCGTAGCTCGGACCACGAGACCGTGACGGTCGGACGGTCCTCGCTGACCTGGATCAGCGCGGGCCCGTCGGCGTCGTCGCGCAGCGCCTGCTCGGCGTAGTTCAGCCGGACATCGGGAAACCATCCTGCGCCGGAGAACGCGGAAGCCGCCGACTCCCGCTCGGTCGACCAGTCGCCGTCCGCAGCAATGTCCAGGAACTCGGCCAAGGAGGCCCAGAACCCGCTCCCGGGTCGGACCGACCAGTTCCACAGCGACGGGTAATCGTCGACCGGTTCGGGCATCCGCCCGGACACCCAGCCGAGGTAGCGGGCCAGTCCGCTCGCCGCCCGTCGCTCGTCCGATGGCGTCCAGAGGATCTCGGCCCGGTCGGCGGGCACGGCTCCTGCGTCGGACATCACCGATGGCCTCCCCTCGACCCGCCGCGGCGGCGCCAGCGGATCACCTCCGCATCTCATGTGGACGGTTCGAACGCGATGCCGTCCGAGAAGACGAAGGTGAGCTCGTATCGGGCGATCCGCCACCCGTCGGGGGTTCGCCGGTAGAGCCAGTCGTACCAACCGCCGACGTCCGCGTGCCGTGCCGTGTCCGAGGCGTCCGGGACATGTGTCGCGCGGACGTAGTGCCGGGACCAGGCGGAGTCGCCGTCGACGGTGATGGCGACGTTGCCGACCATGTGGTGGGTGGCGTGAAACGGAGCGAAGAGGCGTTCCGACACCTGGACGAGCTCGGTCACCGGATAGCTCGCGAACGGCAGCAGGATCTGACCGTCGTCGGTGAAGAGCTCCGCAGCCTCGGTGAAGTTCTTCGTGTCCACGCAGTGGAACAGCGTCGTGATCAAGTCATGGATCGCTGCTCGGTCCAGGAGCAGGTCCACCGATTCCGACAACGGTGTCGGGTTCGACGTCATCGCGAATTCCTCTCCTCGGTGCCGACCGGATCCGCAGCCCCGTGCTCGGTCACGAGCCGGGGGCGCAACGGTCGAGCAAAGTGCACAGTATATTATTCTGTTCACGACGGGAAGCCCACCCACGTGAAACCGGGGTTCGCCTGCGGGAACCGGCTCGCGCCGGGGTGGAGTGTCGACGTCACCCCGCCCGGGAACGCCCGATCCGGTAGCGGTCGACCGCGCGCGTGGCGATCGATCGCCGGTGGGTCTCCGACGGGCCGTCGTAGATCCGGAACGGGCGGACCTCGCGCAGGAACCGGCCCAGCAGGACGTCCGCCGAGACTCCGCGGCCGCCGTTGAGCTGCAACGCACGGTCGACGACCCGCCACACCGCTTCGGCCGTGAAGGTCTTGGCGATCGAGACCTCAATCGCGGCCGGCTCACCTCGGTCGAGGGCCCAGCAGGCCTGCAACACTAGGCCGCGGGCGGCGGCGATGTCGATCTCGTTGTCGGCGAGCATCGCCTGGGCCATGCCGGAGTCAGCCAGTCGCGCCCCGAACATGCTCCGTTCCGCGGCCCACTCGACAGCGATGTCCTGTGCGCGGCGGGCGATGCCGAGCCACCGCATGCAGTGGGTCAGGCGAGCCGGCCCGAGGCGGACCTGCGCATAGCGGTAACCCTGGTCGACCTCGCCGAGAACGGCGTCGTCGGAGACCCGGCAGTCGTCGAACTCCACTTCCAGGTGCCCGCCGAACAGCGACCCGTCGAGTGTGGAGATGTGGCGCCCGATCGTCATCCCCGCGTTGTCCGCATCGACCACGAACATTGTGGCGCCGCCGCGGTCGCATTGTGGCGCCGCCGCGGTCGCCGGGTCCGCCGGAGCTGCGGGCCATGACGATCGTGAACGCCGCACCATCGGCTCCGGTGACGAACCACTTCCGCCCGTCGATCCGCCAGCCACCCTCAACCCGCGATGCGGTCGTCCGCAGCGCATCGGGGTCGGAGCCCGCGCCGGGGGCCGGCTCGGTCATGGCGAAGCACGACCGGACGTCACCCGCTGCGAGCGGTGCCAGGTAACGGGCCTTCTGCCCCTCCGAACCGATCCGCTCGAGCATGTGAACATTGCCTTCGTCGGGCGCCGCGATGTTCAACGCGATCGGGCCGAGCAGCGAGTAGCCCGCTTCCTCGAACACCGCGGCACGTGCGCGCATGTCCAGGCCGTACCCTCCGAAGGCTGGCGCCGCATGCGGAGCGAACACCCCTGCACCACGGGCCGCTTCCTGCAGTTCGACTCGGGCGGCCTCGGACGGGAGAACGCCGTCGTGCGCTTCCTCGACCGGGATCACGACCTCGCGGACGAACCGTGCGGTGCGGTCGGCGAGTGCCTGGACGTGCTTGTCCTGGGCAAGGTCGACGGCCATATCTCCTCCATCGGTGATCGACACCTGACTCTGTCGGGCGACAACTCACGGCGATGGGGGGTGACGTGAGCCGTATGTCTATGAACGTTGATCTGCAAGGACGGCACCAGAGCATCGAGGGCGATGTCAGCTCCTGCCACGGCCAGGAACGCGAGACCCAGCGATCCGCGACCAGCGACTGTCCCCGGTCGACCCCGTGGGCTGCGGCGGACCATTGACGTGCTGGCCATCGCAGGCGTCGGAAAGACCGGAGATCCACGCGCCGATCAGGTTGTCGGCCGGTGCAGACATCGGTTCACACCTTGTCGCTCGTCGTGCACGTCGGCTCGGCAACACAGCGATCTCGTCGGCTGGCTTCGGCGTTGCCGTCCGCGACGCTGTGGTGCGCGGGCGGTCGTTCTTCGTGGTCTCCTCGTCCGAGGGGGCGGTCGTCCTCAGGGTCGAGATCCGATCCGTCGAGGTCGCGGCCGCCCTTGTCCGCGGAGTGGCGGTCTTCGGCGGGTCCTGATTCGAAGCAGTCGGACGCGATCTTCGTCCCCGGTCGCTCCTCGAAGCCAGCGGCTTCTTCAGGAGGCGTTGGCACTCGCGCTCCGTCTGGGGGGATGGTCGGGGCCGTCGTCGGCGGTGGAGCCGTGAACCCGTCCATCGCGACGACCTCGACCCCGTCTGATGCGAGCGATCACTTCGGGCATCCCGTGACCCGATCGAGTACGGGGGCCAGGTCATCGGGACCGCAGAGCTTCGACACGTTGCGGGTCAGCTCTGAGTGATCGAGTCAGGGGCAGCTTGCGGATCACCATCTCTTCGGGTCATGCGGCAGGGCCTCGCCCGGGTTCACAAATCGGAGTTCATCGGTCGGAGCGGGACACATGCTGCCGATGGCCTTTTTCAGCGGCCCGTGTGATCGCCTCGAGTACCCGGTGGCGGTCGAGCGCGACCGCGAAATCCGGCGCATTGGCGGTTCCGTCACGGAGGTCGGCGGCGAACTGGGCGTAGAGGCGGGCGACCCCCGCTGCGGGTGCGTCGAGTTGCAGTTCAGGAGCCGCATAAGCGGGGGGGACCTGTAGCACTTGGACAGGCTCGCTGCCGCGGCGCAGCGTGATGGTGAAATCAGTGAAATGGAGGTAGCCCGACGTCGACGCCACACGCACACTGCCCTCGGTGCCCTGGATCTCCCATACCATCGCCGAGCCAGCAGACTGCCCGGCACTGTAGTGCAGCGAAGTGACGATCCCGCCTTCGAGAACGCCGGCGACGACGATCTCATCCGGCGCGTCCTTCGGCAGCGACGCTCCATCGGAGAGGCGGACGCCGTCACCGCGCTGATTGGCGACGACGGCGGACAGACTCTCGAACGTGCCGAGCACGCGCGCAAGCGGCTCGAGCCCGTGGCCGAGCATGATACTCAGAAGCGTGGCGCCATGCTCTGCGTGAGCCATGTACTCGACCGGCGGGTCATATCGCCCGACCCACATGTCGTCGGTCAGATGCGCTCTGATGCTCGTGCTGAGCGGCGTGCCGATCACGCCTTGCGCGATAAGGTCGCGAAGGAAAAGGATCGGTGGGTGCAGGCCGCCCTGCAACCCGACAACCGTCCGCAGCCGCCGCTCGCGGGCACGCCCCTCCAGGGCTGCGGCCTCCGACAGGTTTCTTGCGAGCGGCCATTCGCAATAAACCATCTTGCCCGCGGCCAGTGCATCGGAAACAATCCGCTTGTGCTCCGGCACCTTGACCGCAACGACCACCAGGTCGACCTCCGGTCGCACGACCAGAGCCTCATGTGTGTCGAAGGCGAGATCGGTGCCCAGTCGACGAGCGGTCGCCTTCGCGCTATCGATACGAGTCGTACTGACAGCGCGGATCTGGAACGCGTCGAGCGCCTGCAGCGCCGGGACGTGTGCAATTCCGCCCCAACCCCGATCGGCACTTGCCCCGACAAGGCCGACGCCGATCCGGGCGTTTGCTGAATTCGTCATCAGGATGCTCCGCCTTGAGGATTCCGGCAACGTTCTCCGGGTTGCATCACGAGAGTTTGTTTCCGGGCAAGTGCGTGGGTACTCGGGCTCCATGGCGAGCGAGCAACGATTGCCGTTCGTTTAGCGCCCGCGGGGAGTGAGCCCGAGTGGCTCAACCGCAGATTCTACACGTGCGCCCAGTGGGCCTCGAGCTCGCGCGCGACATCGGCCGGACGCTCCAGCATCGGCCAGTGCGAGCTGCGCAGCTTGAAGACGGCACGTGCGCTTGTGGCATTACCGAGCTCGTCGGCGAAGCGGTGAGGAAGAAACGGATCGTCCAGCCCCCAGATCACTAGCGCTGGTGCGGTCACGTCGCTCAAACCTGGCTTCCACTCCGCCCCGACCTCGATCGCCGAACGGTAAAGGGCGAGAATACTTGCTCGCATGGTGGAGTCGAGATGCCGGACCGATTCGTAGGCCGCGTCGCGCGGCATCTGCGCCTCGGTGAGGCTCGCTGCGAACGCCTCGAGGTCGAGGTCCGCCATCCACTGCTCGCCCTCACCCGGCGTCTGCCAGATCTTGGCAAGATAGTGCCACGGATACTCCGGATCGATCGGTCCGCTGATTCCTGTCCATGTCCGCACCAGATCTGGTCGGATAGATGCGAGACGGCCCGTGAGCAGAGAGCCCCAATCGTGACCGATCAAATCGACGGGTTCGCCGAATTCGTCGACCTTCTCAGTGAGCCAATCGAGATATTCTTCTTTGGTCGACGTGAATCCGGCTGGTAGGGGTGCCCCAAATCCGGGGAGGTCGATCGTCACAACATCATCGCGTCGAAGATGGGAGCGGACGGTGTCCCAGATCCGGTGAGTATCAGGCACGCCATGGACGAAGACAGCTGGCATCTCGGATTCTCCAGTCGAGTGATGTCGTGGTTGAATGGCCGGTCGGCCGATTCAGGGGAGGAGGACGACCCCGGATCGGGGTTATGGGCCGGCACCGCCGTCCGGCATGCCCATGCCCGAACCTACGTCCGCTGCCAGAGCTCCGCATCGGTTGCCCTATACGTCACGACTGCCGATGACCAGTTCTCGCGGCCTGTTCGACTCGGGCCATCAGACGGCTGTTGTGGACAGCGTGCCCGAATCCCGGGGTATGGTGGGTGCCGTTCAGGATGTCGCGCGCCAGGCTGAAGTACACCTCGCCCACATTGATGGATGCACCGTTCCAGATCTCGGCGGCGGTCGGGCCGATGCCGGTGGCGGCGGGGCTGTCCGGAGCGGCGAACTCGACGTCCGACGCCAGTGCGAGGTCCCCGACCTGGACCCCGGCCGGGTGGTCACCGGTCAGTCTCAGCCACCCGTCGGTGCCGCGGACCTCCAGCCTGAAGCCGGCCTCGGGCGGGGTCACACCGCCGAGAACCTGCACCCCGACGGGGGCGCCGGAGGCGGTCACGATGATCGCGTCGAGGTGGTCGGGAACCTCGCGGACCGCGGTCGCGCCGGAGTCGGTCAGGGTCACCTCCGGCCACAGGGTCGCGGTGCGGGCGCTGATCTCGGTGATCTCGCCCAGGATCGCCTCCACCACGTCGAGCACGTGCGCTGCCCCGATCGGGAGCAGTCCGGCGCCGGCAGCGGCCTGGTCGAAGTAGGCGTAGTCGCTTGTGGACTCGGGGCCGTTGCCGAAGGTCGTGCCCACGACCCGGGCGGAGAGGAGCCGGCCGAGCCGGCCGGACGCGACGAGCTCCGCCGCGCGCCGTGCCGACGGGTTGTGCCGGCCTTGCAGGCCGATCGCTGTGTGTGACGACCCGGCCGCGGCGGCCATCTCCTCGGCCTGGGCGACGCTCGTCCCCAGCGGGGACTCCGCGTACACGGCCTTGCCCGCGGCGAGCGCGGCGAGGACCAGCTCGCGATGCGCCGGGACCTTGACGGCCACCGTGACCAGGTCGACGCCGGGGTCGGCGATCATGGCGTAGGGGTCGGCGAACCAGGTGTCGGCGCCGAACGCCTCGTCGGCGGCGCGGGCGCTTTCGGAGTGGCGGGTCGCGACCGCGGCGAGCGTGAGGGCTGGCTGCGCGGCGAGTGCGGGAACGTGGGACGCGCCTGCCCAGCTCGCTCGGGTGTCGGCGCCGATGATACCGACGCGGATCGGATTGTTCGTCACGGTCGTGTGCTCCGTTTGTGAAGGGTGGTGGATCGACTCAGCGGTCGATAGCCGCCATGTCCGGTTCGCTGTGTCGCTCTCCAACGGCCGGACGCAGTGCGTCGAGGCGCGCGGTCTGTGCGGCGGTGAGTCGGACGTCGGCGGCGGCGACGTTCTCCTCGACCCGATCGAGGCGGGTGGTGCCCGGGATGGGGGCGACATCGTCGCCCTGGCCCAGTAGCCAGGCCAGCGCGACCTGCGCGGGCGTGGCGCCCAGCTCGTCGGCGACGTCGCGGATCTCGTCGGCGATGTGCAGGTTGCGGGCGAGGTTTCCGCCGGCGAAGCGGGGGTTGGTGCGGCGCCAGTCGTCGGGGGCGAGGTCGTCGAGCGACCGGACGGCACCCGTGAGGAAGCCGTGTCCGAGCGGGGAGTAGGGGACCAGCCCGATCCCCAGGTCCCGCAGCGTGGGCAGGACGCCGGTCTCGACGTCGCGGGTCCACAGCGAGTACTCGGTCTGGACCGCGGCCAGCGGGTGGACGGCGTGCGCCCGACGGATCGAATCCGGGCTCGCCTCGGACAGCCCGATGTACCGGATCTTCCCCGCCGCCACGAGCCCGGCCAGGGCACCGACCGTGTCCTCGACGGGCGTGGTGGGGTCGATTCGGTGCTGGTAGTAGAGGTCGATGTGGTCGGTCCCGAGCCGCCGCAACGATCCCTCGACGGCGGTGGTGAGGCCGTCCGGGCTACCGTCGGGTACCGGGCGTCCGGTGTGTGAGACCAGGCCGAACTTGGTCGCCAGCACGACCTCGTCTCGGCGACCGCGCAGGGCCCGCCCTAGCAGCTCCTCGTTGACGAACGGCCCGTACGCCTCGGCGGTGTCGACGTGGGTGACACCGAGGTCGAGTGCATGCCGGATGGTGCGGATCGCGGCGGCGTCGTCGCGGGTGGCTCCGGTGTAAAACGCCGACATTCCCATCACCCCCAGGCCGACGGGGGAAACCGCGAGATCTCCCAACGACGTGTGTGGCATACGAAGACCCTCCCGGAGCGCGAACTTGATGGTTCAACATGTACCCGGCTGAACTTGAAGTGTCAATAAATGCGTAGGCTGGACCGATGACGGACGCGCATGAGCAGGACGCCCCGCCCTGGCTGGACGACGCAGAGATGCAGGCATGGCTGGCCAACTCGGCGATCATGATCAGCCTGCCGGCGGCGTTGGATGCCCGAATGAGACGCGAGTCGGACCTGACGTTCTTCGAGTACATGGCACTCTCGGTGCTGTCCGAGCAACCGGAGCGCACCCTGCAGATGAGCGAACTGGCCGCCCGCACCGCGGCGTCGCTGTCCCGGCTCTCCCACGTAGTCCGACGGATGGAGGGGCGTGGTCTCATCATCCGGGCGCGTGTCCCCGGAGCCGGGCGGCGCACTATCGCAACGCTGACCGAGGCCGGCTGGGAGGTGGTCGTGGCCGCGGCTCCGGGGCACGTCGTCGCGGTCCGCGAGTACCTTCTGGACCACCTGGAGCGCCGGGACCTGGCCGCGCTGACCAGGATCGGGGGCGCGGTAGAAGCAGCTGTACGAGCAGACAGTGCCGTCGGCGGGCAGTGACGCCGTCCGGCCGCCGCAGCCCGATCGTGGTCGCGGTTCAGGACCGGCCGTTTCGGCGAGGAGGGGCGGGTTCCGGTCAGCCGTCGTTCGGGACGTATCCGCCTAGGTGGCGGGCCAGGAACTGCTCCAGAGTGCGGTAGAGCTCGATGTTGCTGTCCGGATTAACGAACCAGTGACCTTCGCGGTCGTTGAGCAGGTACTCCACCTCGGCACCGCGGGCCCGCAGAGCCGCGGCGACCCGGTCGGCATTGCTGCGATGCACGCGGACGTCGTTCGCGCCGTGGATCAACAGGACCGGGGCGGTGATGTCGTCGATCCGGCTGATCGGAGAGCGGGCGAGCATGTCGGCCTCCTGGGCCGGGTCGTCGGGGTCGCCGATGTAGCGGCCGTAGCTGTTGTAGACGGCCTTGCGTGCGACGGGGACGACCGAGCGGGTGAGATCGGTCAGGTCGGACATGCCGGTGTAGCTGATCGCAGCAGCGAAGCGGTCCGGCGTGAACGCGGCCCCGACGAGGGCGGCGTACCCGCCGTAGGAACTCCCGTAGATCGCGACCCGGTCGCGGTCGGTGTGCCCCTGCGCGATAGCCCAGTCCAAGGCGTCGATCACGTCGTCGTGCATGCGACCGGCGAACTCACCGATCGCGGCCTGGGTGAAGGCCTTGCCGTAGCCGGTGGAGCCGCGGAAGTTGACCTGCAGCACCGCGTAGCCGCGATTGGCCAGCAGCTGGACCTCGGGGTCGTAGCCCCAGGTGTCGCGGTACCAGGGCCCGCCGTGTAGCAGCACCACAGTCGGCAGGTTCCGAGGGTCGGTCCCGACCGGCAGCGTCAGGTGGCAGGGCAGGTCCAGGCCGTCGCGGGAGCGGACGGTGACGGGGGTGACCGGTGCCAACCGCGCCGGGTCGAGGTGGGGGTGGGGCCGGAACAGGCGCTGCGCGGCGCCTGTGGTGTGGTCGTAGAACCACGTGGCCCGGTGATCACGGTCGTGGGTGAAGTCCACGACCCAGCGCTGCGCCTGGCCGTCGCAGGACACGTGGGCGAGGTCGCCGTCGGAGAGCTCAGTTAGTCGGGGCAGGACGGCGGCGAAGTGCGCGTCGAGGGCGTGGATCACCTGTCGTTCGCCGAGGTAGCGGGCACCGAGTAGCTCCCCGGTCACCGGGTGCACGATCAGCGACGAAGGGAAGCGCGGGTCGGCCTCGGGGCGGGGGGTGTCCAGGTCGAACACAGGGTGGCTGTCGACGCCGGTCTGCTCGCCGGTGTCGAGGTCGAGCCGGACCAGTCGGGTGCGGTCGGAGCCGCGGGGCGACCCGATCCACAGCCCCGACCCGTCCGGGGTGGGGACGCACGGCACGAGGCCGAACGGGTGGTCGAGCCCGCACAATCGGCTGATCGTGCGGGGCGCGCCGTCGGTCTCCTCGGAGAGCACGTGGACGCCGTTCTCGGTCATGCCGAGCTGCAGGACACGCCCGGTGGGTGTGCGAAGCCAGCCAATGGCGTCCCCGTCGCTCTCGGCGACCGGGATCGACCGACCGGTCTCGAGATCGACCTCGTGCAAATCGATCAGGTCGGGACGGCGGGTGTTGAGCTGGACGAACGCCGACGCAGGCCGGTCAGGACAGAACTGTGTGCCGACGACGCGTACGCCCGGTAGCGGAGTGAGATCGACCGCGGCGTCGTCGGGTCGGGCCGGGTCGACACGCATCAGGTGGTGGTTCTCGTCGCCGTCGGAGTCCTGCAGGTAGAGCAGATAGCGAGAGTCCGTGGTCCAGAAGAACGTGTCAATGCTGCGACGATCGTCAGAGGTCAACCGCCGAGCTTCCGGATCGTCCGCGGCGTCGGCGTCGGGCCACTCGCCGGAGGAGGTGTGCAGGCCGCGGACGAACACGTTGAGCCGGTCCCGCCACGGAGCGAGGTAGGCGACTGTCATACCGTCAGGTGAGATCCGGGCGTCGATGCGAGCAGGTGGGGCGAAGAACTCCTCGACGGTGGTCAGGTCGGTCATCATGGCGGGCTCCTACCGGTTCGTGATGCGGACCCCCCGGATTCGAAACTCTGCCGCCGCGTCCAAGTCAAGGAGCGAGTGGTGTGTCACATTCGTCTCGAACCTGGCGATAGTCGGGCGTACCTGCGTCGAGGCCGCCCGCAAACCGGGCTGAACAGCGCGGATTCGCTGTTCTTTCCTGGCGATGGGTGGTCGAGCGGACCCGGCTCACTGCACATCCGCCAGCAGGATTACGTGCGCACACCCTCGACATGATCTTCCTAAACACGCTCTGAACTGCCGTAAACATCACGGCGTGTCCGACTGCGGCGATGGTCCTAACGTAGTCCACGAGGGCGGGCGAGATTCCGAGCCGATAATACAAATTATGACAGACGGTCTGCCTACTATTGCATCTGATGCACGGCTGCCTGCCCCTGCTCGACGGTCAGTCGTGGCTGAGCTGCATGAGTTTCTCAGGGTGAGGCCGGCGGATGATCTTGACCAGAGGCTATGCCTCGGCCGGATCGAGCTCCCGGACGAACACCCGAGCTGCAGTGCGATCCCCCCACCCGCCGAGAACCGGGCCTCCCACTGCCAGAGTTCGGCTCGGGCAATCGCCAACGTTTCGAGGCAAGGCACTAGCAGCTGGAAGTTGTTGACCTGAATTTGGATACGATCTCGACCGATCGAGTAAGTATGGTCTCCAGGTCTACCTCCGGACTGAGTGATTCGGCGATCTCGATAGTAGAGTCACCGCCAGGCTCGCCGTCGGAGGTCGATGGAGCGCGCAGACGCAACTGCCCCTGTTCGGGGCCAGGGTCGGCGCGGACACGGGCGCAGACGGGCCGTGTCCGCACGGACCCTGGGTTCAATGCCTCAAGTGTTGCCACGATATCGTGCAGCACGACTACATCGCGATCTATCGATCGTCGGTAGTGTTGCAGTAGAGGCAAGGCGAGTTGCTCAAGGAATGCCCCGGCCTCGCCGACGGCCCTGAGCCGTTCAAGAAACTGCTGAGTGAAACCCGCGACAGCTAGCGTCAGATCGATAGGCACCAAGAGTACTGGTACTTCGGCTTGCCGGAGAACGAAGTCGGCAGAGTGCGGATCGCACCAGAAGTTGAACTCGGCGTAGGGTGTGACGTTCCCTCTCTCGATCGCTCCGCCAAGTACGACGACCCGCCTCAGCTTGGATCTGACAGTCGGTAGGGCTTCCCTCAGCAGCGCGGCGCAGTTTGTCAAGGGCCCGAGGGCAACCAGGTCAACTGGTTCAGTCGATGTCTCAAGGACGTGCCTCAGGGCATCGATTGCCCCTGTAGTGTTCGGGGGACGCCCGAGCAGCACTCCTGAACTTGTACGACCGAGCCCGGAAAACCCGTCGTGGCCATGTACATGACTCGCGTCTCCCGGGGCCGCTGCAGTACCGAAAGGGCGCGAGGCTCCAGAGAACACCTCGACATCGTTTGCTGCCCCGAATAGAGATGTCAGCACTCTAGCATTCCGATGGGTGTTGAGCACGCTGGCATTGCCGAACGTGCAGCTGATCGCAGCTACCTCTTCTCGTCGCGAAAGCGCAACAGCCAGCGCAAACGCATCATCCACACCCGGGTCAGTATCGATGATGAGCATTACGCCCGGCCCTCCTCAGTACTGCAGTGTCGTTGTACCCATCTGCTAGCGCGAAGCAGCGGTTCACGGCGCATCGTGACGCGCAGACGTTCTGTAAGATCGAGCTCCCCAAGTGTCCTACCCCAGCCAGCAATCTCAAAGATTGGTGTCCAGCCGCCCAGGTCGCCCCTCGGGTGTACGATCCGGCCGCTCAGTTTCCCGGTCCAGGTGGCCACCCTTTCGCCGTAGCGAACCCCAACGGCACTTTCTGCTGTCGCGCGGTCGGAGAGCGGGCTTTCGACGATGAGTCTCGCGAGCTTCTCGGGGCCCATTTCGTCCACGAACCAGCTTACGAGTGCCCCAGGAAGACCGTTCCATCCAGCAAGGTGCAGCGCGGTGTCTTCGGCAAGTACAACGAATCCACTTTCGGACAGGGCTCTTGCAGTCGCACAGTTCAGCTTCTCTAGAACGACTGACGATGGGTCTGTTGATTGAATCTCGGGTTCGACATGGTCGACTGCCTCGATCGGGTGCTCCAACAGAGCACGTATCTCCGCAAGCTTGATAGCGTTTCCACTGAGTACCTTCACGGCCTTCATCGGGTGCCGTCTCCGCTTTGGATCGGCATCTCTGACGCCGCGGGAAACGGGCTCGGGGTATCGAACCAGTCGACGGCCTGTCCGGAAAGGCCAGGCAAGAACCGGTGTGCTTCGAGGTGGTATCCCCGGTCTTCGTACTCCTGTAGCCCATCCGCGAACTGGGTCCGGATAACCGCACGAGTGATCTTTGATGCGCCAAGATGCCGATGAAACGAAACGTTGGGCTGGAAGAGCACGAACGCTGTCTCGCGAGCGCTGTAGGTGAACCGTGGGTGATTAGGCGGGTAGAATGGGGCAAAAATAGGGACGAAGAAATCCTCACCGTTGAACCGGAATCGCCAGGAGCGATCTCGGATGCTCTCGTGCTCCCACGATCTGGGTTCGAGCGGATCTGCCAGCAACAATCGCGCGAGCAGGCGCTGGAGTGTCACGCCAGCAGTCTCCACGGTAGAGCCGAAGCGGTGTGCGGGGAATGCGACCACCAGCCCATCCAGCGCTTCACGACTCGACACACGGACCAGCCTGGCGAGTTCATTCCCCAGCCGTCTCGCCAGATCGTCAATCGACTCGTTAGGTGATGGGTCCAGACCCCATAGCTGCGCTGCTGGAGCAAAGGGGCAGTGGGTCCCTGAGATAACGGGAGCGAACTGACGGACGGATCGTGCTTGCTGGGGGCTCAACCATCCTCGTCTACTCAGAGAAGCTCCCCCACCCGGCTGGTTCCGACACTGGTCGCGAATCAGGCTGGGCAGATCCACATCACCGATCGCCGCCAGGAGCAGCAAGTGCCTATGAAATGCGGTGAGCAGATCCGCAAGGCCTTCGCTGTCGTCTGGCTCATCCAGTCCGATCTCGAAGTGCCCGACCAGTCTGGCGATCTGCTGTGCGAGCACCTCAATATCAGCGGCACTTTCGAGCCGGGACCTCGGCTTCCCGCTCTGCGTCTGCTGCAGATTGCGGTCTTCCATGTCGGTAATGGATGGCCTCAGTCCGGCCCGACGATAGGCAGGGCGTAATGCGATACCGTACTCCTCCGCCAACCATAGACTCGCAAGGTAGGCCTTACCGAGAGCCGACTCAAGGAATGGCGTGTTCTTGAGACCTCTTGATTCCGATTCGCGTATGCCCTGGACCGCATCGTACAGTTTCATGAGTGCAGCTAGTGGGTCGGGTGAGTACCGCTGTACCAACGTATCGCGCCCGACGGCGGACTGCACGTGTGCGATGTTGAGGCGGGCACACTGTGAGCCCGTTGAAGCATCCCGCGACGAAGCGGACATGGCCTTCCTATCAGCTGTTGACATGCAGAGACTTGCGGACCGATTCAACTGCTTCCTTCAGGCCGAACACTACTGACACACCCCGCTCTGCGAATCGAGTGTGGTCGTGAAGGGAGGATTCTGGGTCGCCGACAGCGATGAACCTGCACCCGTTCACTTCGGCGGCTGCATAGTCGTCGATAGTGTCCCCGATGACGACGACGGAGCTGGGGTTCGACAGCCGACCTAGAGTCGTAAGATGCGCTCGCAAGTGGTCAGCCTTGGTATCTGACCCACCTCGCCATCCCTGAACGAGACTGAAGTAGCGACGAAGTCCCAAGTGGGCGACTGCGACGGTCAGCTCATCGTGAGGATGCATCGAGAGTAGCGACTGGGCGAATCCGTCTGCTCTTATTTGGGCGAGCGCAGCCGCGGCATCCGGGTGTAGTGGTAAAGCTGGGGTGAGCTCTCTACACCTTCTGGTGAAGGTGTTGGTGATCTGATCGAACTCGTGATTGGAGAGCCTGCGACCTGCTAGAGTCTCGAAGAATACGCGGATCGGACGCCGAAAATGTATCTGGTGGTCGCGATGAGTGATCGCGCGCCCGGTGTGCACGTGAATTGCGTGGATAACCGCTGAGATCGTGATTTGGTTATCTATCAGGAGCGTTCCGTTCCAGTCCCACACCACATGAGGTTTGTTCATCGCTCGATCGGCGCCGCGGACCGGCATCCACAGCCGTTCGAGTCAACTTCACCGATGCTGGTAGCGTGAGCGAGCTGGTCCACGATCAGGCGGAAGCGCTGGGCGCAGCTGCGCCGAGACTCGTGCCATTCGTGAGCGTTCATGGCATGCTCCCCGAGGCCGGCGCCCATCGTGATCACACCTGCAACGGTCACGAAGCACAGACCCGCCTCGCGTGCCATAACAGCGTCGGTCACCGTCGTGTGGCCGATGAGGTCCGCGCCCAGCTGCCCATACATCCGAACCTCGGCGCGAGTTTCGAAACGTGGACCGGGGACGCAGACGTAGCAACCATATGGTGAGATGTCGACGCCGGCTTTCTCTGCGGCCGCCAAGGTCGATTCACGCAGGCTCGGACAGAACGGTTCGGTCATGTCGGCAAATCCGAACGGATCACCGTCACGAAAGTACGAGAACTGCCGGTTTCGAGTGAAGTCGATGAACTGATCCAGAAGCAGCAGACTCCGCAGTGGAATCGCAGTTCGAACGGTACCGGCCATCGAGGTAGTGAGGACCTGACGGCAGCCCAGACTAACGAGGGCTTCGATGTTCGAACGGTAGTCGATAACATGAGGAGGTCGAGGGACTCCGTCGCCGTTACGCGGAATGAAAGCGATTTCGACACCATGTAGCTTTCCGACAGTGCCGCGGACCTCCTTGTCGCGGGTTGGGACTACAAGCGGCCGCGCATCATCTAACCACTCGTACAGGTCGACGTCCTGGCTCCCGATAACCGCAATATTCGGCATGACTACTCCTAGAGCTGAGGACGCGCGTTCGTGTGGTGACCTGGCGACACCGAGCGTGGTTCGATGTCTATACCTGGAAAGCCTCGTGCCGCAACGGTTCGATCAGCTATGCACCTGAGCGTACCAGTTGTTCAACTTTCCGAAGTTGGAAAACATAGTAGAATGAGACTCATGTTCGCCTGGTCGTAGAACCCAGTTGGATGTGCGTCGGGGCAGGGTCTTCGTGGGGCTCGTTGGAGCTCGACCACCGAAATAGAGTTGTGGGCCGGCCCGTCTTGCCGTACTGGACTGCGGTGGCGACGTCTCCACGCTCGGTAAGTTCACGGAGGTATCGTCGAACGGAGACGGCCGAAAGGCCGGTGTGTTCGGCTACCTGTCGAGCAGTTACGTAGCTCTGCGTGGCGCGAATGACCTCCCGCACCTTCTTCAGCGTTGGAGTCTCGGTGCGAGGTGTGACGTGGCGAGGCACGGTGAGCGGGAAGAAGCGCTCGACCTGCTCGGTGTCGAGGACATCCAGATATCCGGTGCTGGTCAGGAGCTCGGCCCGCTGACGCCATAGCGAGGCATGCTCGGCGAGCTGCTCTGCGCGGAGCGGCAAGGTCAGGCACGAGACCACGCCAAGCCGCACGCCTGCCAGCACGAGGGCCAAGGTGGGGCGAGCGACGATCAACACCAGATCGCACTGGTGGCGGCCCTCGTCGCGGAGTCGCCGCAGGTCATCGATCGACTGATACTCGTGGCCGTCACAGAGGTACATCACGACGTCCGGTCGAAGAGCCTCTACTTGCCGGAGCATCTCGCCTGGACTCATAGCCGATCCGACCACCTGGACTTTCGCCGCAACCTGCCGCTGTAGGTCGGCGGGTATCGGTCGCCCACTTCCGATGACCACACGTGGCGCAGGCTGAGATGAGCTCGCCCGGCACGGCTGTCTCGTGTCTCGACGGGCCGCGATCGGCGATTCGTACATCAGCCAGCCTCCCGATCCCCGGGGCGAACGTCGGCGGCATCACGAGAGCCAACGTCGGCTTCGCTGTCGACGGCCCGGCCCGAGGCCGTACCCCCCTCGAGCAGGCGGGAGCTAAAGGTACGGGTGTTCGCGAGTGACGCGGCCAGCCCGACAGCGGCGGCGATCGGGGCGATCACAAACACCGACGTGGCGCCGACGCGGTCTGCGATCAGGCCGGCCCCGAACTGGCCCGCGGCGGTCCCAATAGGCCCGCCAGCGCACAGCACGGCCATCGCCGTCGCCATGGACGGCAACG
Source organism: Pseudonocardia sp. EV170527-09 (assembly GCF_008369905.1). Lineage (NCBI taxonomy): Bacteria > Bacillati > Actinomycetota > Actinomycetes > Pseudonocardiales > Pseudonocardiaceae > Pseudonocardia > Pseudonocardia sp. EV170527-09. Next base: position 7,214 of record NZ_VRMC01000037.1, on the reverse strand, counting down.
GTGTCTGGGCTTCGGTCAGCGAGTACAAGGTCACCATGTAGGGACCGACGGCCAGGCCGGCGACCGCGATCGCGACCGGCAGCGAACCAGCCACCGCGCCCCAGAGAAGCACCAGCATCCCGAGCACTAGAGCGAGCGGGAACAGCCAGCGGCGAAGGGCAAGACCGAACCAGCGAGGCAACCAGGCACACGCCGCGCCCGCGACCGCACTCCCGATCCCGAGCTCAGCGAAGTAGAGACCGGCCAGCTCCGGGGAGCCCTCAGCCTCGGCGTAAGCAGCGACACCGGTCTGCACCACCCCGAAGATCACCCCGACGCTCACCATCGCCACGGTCAACGTCATCAGAGACGGCCAATGCAACCTGACTCCGGGTCCGGCCGCAGCCGAGTCCGACACAGGCGTGGCATCCGCGGCCGACGTACCCGTCGTCCGCCCGCCAGGATCGGTCCCGAAGGTGGTGTCTTCGCGCGGCAAGTCAGCGTACTGGCGAGCGAGCGGCGCGGCGGCGACCACGAGCAGGACCGCGGCGCCAAGCAGCGGACCTGCCTGCGGGAACCCCCACGCGGCGGTAGGAACTAGAAGAAGGAGACCGACCATCGCCGGCCCGAGCACGAAGCTGGCCTCATCAGCGGCACCCTCGTACGACATCGCGGTCCGGACCAGGTGGTTGTCGCCGCCGCGTAGCTGTCCAGACCAGTGCACCCGCACCAAGGGCCCGACCTGGGGCTGAGTCAGCCCAACCAGGACCGCCACAGCGACGATGACGAGCGGTCCGGCGTTACGGCTAGCGAGCAGCAACAGCATGATGCTGGCTGCATTGAGCAGAGCAGCCCAGAACCCGATCCGCCGCGGCGGGATCCAGCGGGCCACCGCGCCTACGCACAGACCGCCAAGAGCGATCGCGATGCTCTGCGCGCCCGCCGCGAGCCCAGCGAAGGCGAAGCTGCCAGAACTGGCCTGCAGCAGCACGATCGTGCCGAGGGGCACAACCGCATACGGGAGGCGCCCGATGAGAGCGAGAACAAGGAAGCTCGGGCGCGCTGAACGAAAGAATCTACGGTAGGACATCGGCGTCTCCTGGCCACAGCGAAGAGACGCGCCTACCCAGCCACCAGACGCGTGCCGTTCCCGATTCTGCCCGCAACGCTACCGCCATACAGCCGTGACGGCACCCGGATACGACAACTTCCTCGTTGGTCCGAGACAACGGCGCCGCGACCTGCCCGACTCTGTCGTGACCGCACGCATCACCGCGCGGCTCGGAAAGGCATCCGCTCGGTGGCCACGCTGTGCTCCACCTCGTAGGGCACCCGCGCCAAGGGCGTCGCGGCCGTCGGCACCACGAGCTGACGGTGGCACACTGCCCCGCATGACCTCCGAGGACCTGCCGTCCCGCGTCATCGACCGCGAGCACCGCGCATGAATGCTGACTTCCCGCGGCAGCAGTGGAGCAGCGATGCCGCGGTCAGCTACGAGGCCGCGCAGGAGGCGATCAACGAGGTCCTCGCCTGCTACGTCGCTCTGCTCGAGCGAGAAGGCCAGAAGCCGGAGCCTGACCGCGAGCGGATCTCGCACCTGCGAGGGCGCATCGCTGACTGCACGCACCAGCAGCGCAGCCTGTCACCGAAGTACCCCGGGGACCTCGCCGCAGTTCGTGGCAGCTACAGCCGTCGTCTCGTCGAACTGCGAGAAGAGCTGGGGTAAGCGCCGGTAGCGATGACGTCGATCTCTATCGGCTCAACGAGGCGGACAACGAGCGATCGTCCGTGACCTGATCATCTCGACCAGTCTCTCGGGGCTGCCAGCTTCAAGACCGGCCCGTCGTGGTTGTAACCATGGCCCAGCCCGGGTGCAGAAACGTCGAAGTTCGCCGTCGAGGTCCGCCGGCGCCCTGCGAGCAAGACAGTGGTGCTATTGAGATCGACGGCGCGTCTCGCATACGGACTTCACCGGGCTCACCATGGGCATCCCGCTTGACGACAACGGTGCCGGCCGGGCGATCGCGAGCGAGCCCGACCGCAGCATCTCCATCGTGGCGGGGGGCACTCCTCCACCTCGGGCTGCGGTACCGCAACGAGTTCCCCGGGCAGATCCCCGCCCAGTACACGACTCCGGAGCGGCCTCTGACCAAGGCCTCGTAAACGAGAACGAGGCGGCCCCCCTGGCCGGGGGCCGCCTCGGTTCGTTCTCGCATCAGACCGGACCTGCATCCGTCTGACGCCGTAGCCCCGGCGAACCGGGGCCGTTACCCCACTGCGTAGAAGGGGCGCTTTCGCGTGTCCAGGATACATCCTGGGCCGGGAGCCAACCACCACAGACACGGGGCAAATTCGCCGTGCCCAGAATCAGGCCGCTCACCTGCAACGACGACCGGATTCTGCGTGCGCTGCTACAAACACGGCGCGTTCCCCCCCGGGGGTCCTCCGGCCCCTCCCCCACCTCTGCCTGTTCCACCAGCTCCACCAAGGACCGGGGGGAACTGGCTCGGCCTCGCCGGCACCATCTCCGCCCCCAGCCTGAGCATGGGTCTCGACCGGCAACCTCGGCCTCGACCAGCCCGCCGTCGACGAGATCACCGCGGCGACGATGGCCCTGGCTGGGCTCCTGTTCGGGGCGCTACGCGCCCCCGCCGCCGCCCGCAATCTCGATCCGCGCCACCGGCTGCACGCCACTCTCTTCGAACTCGAGACTCTGCGGTCGGCTCTTGCCGGGGGCCGGTCATCGCGAACAGCGCCACGGGCCTGCCGCTGGCTAACCGCACGCCCCGCCGCCGTGCAGGCCAAGGGGACGAGCAACGGTCCTTGGAAGAACGCGACGTAGGGTCCACCAGATCCGATTCCTCACCAACCTCACCACGGTCCAGTAATCGCGAACAGGGTGCCGGGCTGCTGAATACCGGCGAACAGCACTCGCCCGTCGGGAGAGAAGGTGGGCCCGGTGAACTCCGAGCCCATCTGGCTGCGCGCGATCGCGAACACATGACCGTCGGCCGTGACGCCGGCGAGGTGGTTGTCGCCGTCTCCATCGGTGGACACGATCAGTCCGCCGAACGGGGCGGCGACGATGTTGTCCGGGGCCTCGACGCTCTCGCCGTCGACGTCGACGGCGAACACTGTCGTGAGAGTCAGCGTGGAGGAGGCCGGGTCGTAGTGCCAGATCTGGCCGCGGTGTGAGACGGAGTAGCTGGACACCAGGTACGCGCCGGCGACACCCGCGTGGTCGCCCCACCAGGCGCCCTCCAGCTTCTTCGCCCGGGTGATCCCATCGAGGGAGCGCACCGCCCCCCGGGTGGCGTCGCGGTCGGCGACCGGCACCCACTTCACGCCGTAGGAGGTGCCGACGGCGTCGGCCTGGTCCAAATCCTCGACGAGCTTCCCGGCCCGGTCGGTGGCCACCATCGCGGCCAGCTCACCCGCGTCGGCGTCGAGGGCCTTGAGCGCGCCGCTGCGGCCGCGGAATCCGGAGGGCGGGGTCCACCGGTAGACGGTGCCGTAGGGGTTCGAGGTGTCCTCGGTGAGGTAGATGGTCAGCGTGTCGGGGTCGACGCAGCAGGCCTCGTGCACGAACCGGCCAAGCGCCTTGATCGGGCGCGGGTCACGGTTCGCGGTGAGGTCGACGGGGTCGACCTCGAAGACGTAGCCGTGCCCGTTCTTGTCGGTCTCCTCGCAGGTCAGCCAGGTTCCCCAGGGGGTGACACCTCCGGCGCAGTTGGTGGAGGTCCCGGCGAGGGCGACGGTCTCCCAGATGAGCTCGCCGTCGGGGGTGGTCTTGACGACGGTGCAGCCGCCGCCTGCGTCGTCGCGCCAGGTGTAGCCGCGCAGGTGCGGGACGGCGCCGTCGTCGTCGGCGCCCCCGCGGACCTCGTGGTTGAGCACCACGAGCACGTTCCCGTCCGGTGCGGCGAATGCCGCGGCGCCGTCGTGGATCCCGGGAGAGGCGTGGTCGGAGTACAGGCGGGTCTTCCCGGCCTGGGTGACCACCCGGTAGGAGAAGCCATCGGGCAGCGCGAGCATGCCCTTCGGGTCGTCGACGAGCGGCCCGTACCCGGCCGCCGCGACAGGCCGCGCAGCGCCGCCCGCTCGGCCGAGCAGCCCATGGACAGGTCCGGTCCCCGCGATGCCGAGACCGACCTGCCCGCTACGACGTAGAAACCGACGTCTGTCGATCAGCACGAATCTCCTCCTCGAGGAACAGTGGCCAGCGCGCCGGAAAGGGCCACGGGTCCACCGAAGCTGGCCCGAGTCGCGCTAGCGCTCGAACAGATCGGTGCCGAGGTAGATGTCCCAGTCGGCGTCTTCAAGGCCATGCCCCCCGGATCGCAGGTGGTAGCTCATACTCGGCCCCCGAAAGCTCTTCCCAGCTGTCGGTGGCCAGCTCGTCGACGGGAGCCCGGTGTCCCCCAGCCCGTAGAGCGCATAGACCCGGGCGGCACCGAGGTAGGACAGGAACTCGCCCTGGGGGTCGGCGTTGCCGTCGTCAGCGGCCGAGGCGACCACGACCCGGCCCGGCGCGATCAGCGCGAGCAGCTCGTTCTGATCCACCGGCAGGGCGCTGGCGTTTCCGCTGAAGCGCTTGTAGGTCTCGGGGAACCAGTGCGGGAACTGGGAGTTGATCGCCGAGATCGACTCGCCCGAGGAGTCGCGGCGGGCGAGCTTCGCGCCGGTGGAGCCGGAGTTGTTCGAGATGACCACCGGGAACCGCGGATCCTGGGCGCCGGCCCACAACGCGGCCTTCCCACCACGGGAGTGCCCGAGCACCGCGACCTTGCTCGGGGCGATACCCATGCTCGCGGCGTCGGCGGTCTGCAGGTAGTCCATCGCGCGGCTCGCCCCCAGGCCCACGCGCTGATCGTCCGGCCCGCATCGGCCGGGAGATCCTGCCCTGCCGGGTAGAACGCGTTGATCACACCGTCGCGGTAGGAGCCCGCGTCGTCCGGGGCTACCTCCTTGGCGTTGAGCGCGGCCAGCGCGTACCCGGCGCCGGTGATCTTCGAGGCCGGGGCGTACCCGCCCGAGCTCGGATCGTCACCGACCGAGCCGCGGTGGTCGATCAGCAGGAACGTGCCCTTCGGCTTACCCGAGGACGGGACGAACAGGCGCAGGGTGAAACTCGCGCTGCCCGCCGGCCCGGTGACCGTGATCGTGACCTTCTTCGCCGAGCCGTTGCCGCCGCCGGCATCGCGGTAGGTCGTCCTGGTCGGGGCCGGCAGGGTCGTGCCGTAGACGTTCTCCTGGAAGGCCTTCAACAGCTCAGGGCGCCGCTCACGCTCCCAAGCCGCTGCAGACCCCACGACGTTCCCGGCGTCCGACTTCAACGGGTCGGGCAGTTCCACCCCATCGATCGAGATGGTGTCTCTATCAGACGGCAGCTGTCGCTCGATCTGAGTGGCGAAGATCCTGGCCGTTACTCCGGATCCATGATGTGAGGCCGTTACCTCGTGCACAGACGGCCTGGTCGGCCAGTCGACCACCGGGGTGCCTGGGGCAGTCAGAGCGCAGGCGGCAACGAGCAGCGAGGCCGTCATCGTTCGCCCGCCAGACACAGGCAAATCGTACACTAACTGTACTACCTGCAGGCATGTAGATAGTACATTTCTTGTCAGCTGGGCCCGCTGTGCCACTCCGACCTGCGCGGCTGCCTCACATGCGTAGGTCCGGGCTCGGGGCTGCTATGCCACTGGTTCGGTGGCTGTGCCGGCGGGCGAAAGGTCTGTCTGGGAGTAGCCGCGGCCGCGGACGATCACGTGGCTCGGGCGGTGCAGGACATCGAGGTTGTCGAGAGGGTTCCCGTCGACGACGAGCAGGTCTGCGTCCAGGCCCTCGCGGACCGCGCCAGTGCTCGCGCCGAGTCCCAGCAGGCGTGCAGCTCCGGTCGTCGCGGTCTCGATGATGCGGGCGCGGTCGAAGCCCAGCTCCTCGTAGAGCTCCAGGCTCGTGCGGAACTCATCGAACACGGCGTTGGGCATGCCGGAGTCGGTCCCGATGACGTGAGCGACGCCGTGGTCGGTCATCCAGCTGATCTGGTCGCCGAACCGGAACCCGTCGGGGAAGGTGATCCGCTCGACCATGCGGCGCCATTGTGGGGGCGTGGTGTCGCCGGCGATCGTGCCCTGGGCCGCCATGCGGCGGACGGCTTCCTCGGGGCGGTCCCGCTGCATGGGCCCGGAACGCCAGCCGCAGTGCTCGATCGTCGCGACGCCGGCTTCGATGCAGTCCAGGATCGTTGCTGTGCCGTGGGCATGGGCGGCGACCGTGAGCCCGTGCGAGGCGGCGTGCTCGACGATGAGCCGGAGCTGCGCGACGGTGTACTGCGACTCGAACTCGCTCGGCCCGCCCGGTGTCATCTGACCGCCCCCGGCCATCACCTTGATCAGGTCAGAGGACGCCGCCGTACGCGCGTCGATGGCTGCGCGGATCTCGGCGTCGGTGTCGGCGATCCCGCCCAGGAACCAGCAGTGCCCGCCGGAGATGGTGAGCGGAGCACCAGCGGCAAGGATGCGGGGAGTCGGGGATGAGGCGACGGCCCGGTCCTGGTCGCGGACCTCGGCGACCACGCCGTGGGCATCGCCCAGGTCCCGCACCGTGGTGCAGCCCGAGCGCAGGCAGGCCTGCGCATTTGCTCGCACCAGGGCGAGGACCTCATCGCGAGGGCTTCGTCGGACCGTGCCGAAGGGCTCACGGCTGAGGTCTGCTGCCAGATGCACGTGGCTGTTGACCAGGCCGGGCATGATGCTCGCCCCCGGGAAGCGCAATCGCTCGGCGCCCGGGCAGCGCATCGCGAGCTCATCCGCAGGGCCGACCCCCGCGATCCGGTCGCCGCGCACGAGCACGGCGGCGCGATCCAGAACCTCGCCCACGGGACCGACGATGATCCGGTCAGCTTCGACGATGCGGTCCATGGTCAGCGAACCTCTCCCTGCACTAGGTGTGATGTCCAGGGAGGTTGTCCCGTCCGGGGGCGGTGAGTCTGGCTGACAGACGAAGGCCTCCGGTTGTGAAGTGGAGCTGTCTAGGAACCGCTTCACCCACCGGAGGCCTTCGTGTCCCACGCTAACGCCGCTCTGACCCCGCGCGCCCGGCTGCGGCTCGCTCAACTCGTCGTCGAGCACGGCTGGACCCACACCGCGGCCGCGACAATGTTCATGGTCTCCGCGCGGACCGCCAAGAAGTGGTCCGACCGCTACCGGGCCGAGGGGCCGGCGGGGATGGCCGAC
>NZ_VRMC01000367.1:0-399 GCF_008369905.1 Pseudonocardia sp. EV170527-09 | reverse complement strand
TCGAACTCGTAGTCGTAGATGTGCCGGTCAGCCGCTGCGACCGAGTCGAAGTACTCGACGACCTTGCCGTCCTGGTCGATCGCGTGGCGGACCAGGACCACCACCGGTGCCCCGAGCGGCAGCTCCAGCGCGATCGCCTCTTCCTGCATCGCGAGGCGCGCACGGAGCCGCTCGCGATAGCGGACGATCTCGTGGCCGTTGGCCTCCAGGAGCCCGTAGATGCCGCCAGGGGCCGTCTGACCGGCGGAATAGCCGATCTCTCGGTCCACGCTGGCCGGGATGTAAGAGTCAGCGAGCTGGGTCGGCACGCCACCGACCCACATCCGCCGGCGCTTGACGACGGCCTCCTCCTCACCGATGACCTTCGCGACGTCCGGGGACACCGTCACGATCTCAATG
>NZ_VRMC01000366.1:0-400 GCF_008369905.1 Pseudonocardia sp. EV170527-09 | reverse complement strand
GCGTTGCGGCATCTCGCCGCGGCCGGTCTGGCCCGCAGCACTGATCGTGGACGGTGGGAACCAGTCTCGTAAGGGACCCGCGCCGGGGGCTGGGGTACGTAGGGGTTGTTCGGGTTCCGGGGCCCTGTGCGATCGACCCCGGAACCCGAACAGACCGTGGGGTGTCGTTCGGCAAGGAGCCAGGGAACGACGCCCCGGATTTCGTTACCCCGGCGTGGGCGGGGTGGGGTTCCCCCTCAGGTCACCCCACCCCGCCCTGCACGCGGGGGGCGTGTCCGCTCAACCGCCCGGGGCATCCCCCGGGCGGCAGGCGGGGCATGGGCGGGTGTTACTTGCCGCTGACGGTGTCGCCGGCGCCGGAGACCTGGGCGCAGTCATCGGACTGGTCGGTGACCGAGTG
>NZ_VRMC01000365.1:0-400 GCF_008369905.1 Pseudonocardia sp. EV170527-09 | reverse complement strand
GCGTAGGCGGTGCGTGAGTGGTCGTCGATCACGGTGTGGACGTAGGCGGTCCCGATGGCCGGGCGGTAGTACTTGCCCCGTTGACCGGTGCGCCGCGCGGTGGCCGCCTGGTTGCGGCGGCCTTGCTGTCTTCCCAGGTAGCGCCAGCCCCCGCCGTCGGGGATGTTGGCGAACTTGGTGACGTCGACGTGGATCAGCGAGCCGGGGTGGGGGTGCTCGTAGCGGCGCAGCGGCTCCCCGGTGCCCCGGTCGATGTGGGAGAGCCGGTTGATCCGACAGCGCACCAGGACCGCGTGCACGGTCGAGGCGGCCATGCCCAGGCACCCGGCGATCTGGACCGGGCCCAGCCGGTGCCGCCAGCGCAGCCGTACGATTCGCCGCACCAGACCGACACGGGTCT
>NZ_VRMC01000364.1:0-402 GCF_008369905.1 Pseudonocardia sp. EV170527-09 | reverse complement strand
GCGCTCGACGACGTTGCGGCCCCGGTAGTCGTTGCGGTCGAATGCCGGTGGACGACCGCCGCGCGAGCCACGTCGTTTCCGATGGCCTTGCTGATCAGAGGGCTCAGGGATGACAGCGACGATGCCGCGTTCGCGCAGATGCCGGCGGATCGCGCGTGAGGAGTAGGCCTTGTCGCCCCGGACCCGCTCGGGTCGGGTCCGGGGCCGTCCGCGACCGGTCCGGTCGATCCGCAGATGGTTCATCAGGTGAATGAACATCGGGGCGTCACCGGCCTGGCCGGGACCGACGAGTACGACCAGCGGGCGGCCATGGCCGTCAACGAGCTGGTGGACCTTCGTGCCGAGCCCGCCGCGGGAGCGGCCCAAGGCGTGATCGAGCGGCTCGATGCGCAGATTCTTGTA
>NZ_VRMC01000363.1:0-404 GCF_008369905.1 Pseudonocardia sp. EV170527-09 | reverse complement strand
GCCACGATCTTCGGTGTGAACGAGCCGTCCCGGTCACGGGGGACCTCGACCTCGACCGGTCCAGCCTCGGTCAACACCGTCTTCGACCGGTGACCGTTGCGGGAGTTCTTCCCGTCGCGCCCGGCCGGGTCGTGGGCTTCATAACCGAGGTGGTCGGTGATCTCACCCTCGAGGGCGGACTCCAGAACCCGCTTGGTCAGCTGCGCGAGCAGCCCGTTCGCCCCGGTGAGGTCGAGCCCGTTCACACGGGCACGACCGGCGAGCTGAGCGATCAACTGCTCATCGACCGGATCGAGCTCTCCCACCCCGTCACCGTCGAGCGCGGCGTCCAGGTCGGTCACCGGCTCCGCTGCCTGGTCTGTCATCGGGTCCACACTCCTTGATCGGAGTTACACCGATGTTCT
>NZ_VRMC01000362.1:0-408 GCF_008369905.1 Pseudonocardia sp. EV170527-09 | reverse complement strand
CCGAATCGGCACTGATCGCACCATACAGGTATTGTATCGAGTCTTCTCTGGACGACTTGACTTGCAGTCAGACCGCGCTATAGCATTATTTGAGATGGAGCAGAGTGCCCTCGGACGTATCCTGCCTGACAACGCGGAGGAGACGGGTGAGACGCAGGAGTGGAGCGCGATTCAGCGGAAGCTCTACCGCTACGGCGTGGAGGTTACGATCGAGGATCTGAAAAATGTGCCGGTCGTGGTTGAAGTTGAACCGTATCTACGCCGGATGGTGGGCGAATTTACTTGATCGAGCCGCTATTGAGGTTTTTTCGTGCGCCCAGCAGACAGGAGGTTGACCATGTAGGTGGTTGAGTTGTTGTCGTCAGCTCGTCGCCCCCACCGAAGCTCGTCACCTCCATCATGATCAAC
>NZ_VRMC01000361.1:0-408 GCF_008369905.1 Pseudonocardia sp. EV170527-09 | reverse complement strand
GACCCGGCCTGGCATGCCGCGACTGCCAGCGCGGTGGCGATATGGGTCTTCCCGGTCCCGGGCGGCCCGAGCAGCGCGACGTTGCGGTGGGCCTCGACGAACGCCAATGTGGCCAGGTCGCGGATCTTTCTGACGTCGAGGTCGGGCTGGAAGGCAAAGTCGAACTCGTCGAGAGTCTTGTGGTGCGGCAGCCCGGACAGCTTCAGCGCGGTCCGGAACCGGCGTCCCTCGCGCAGCCCGAGCTCCTCGCCGAGGACGGTGTCGATGAACTCGCGATAGCCCATCTGATCGGCCTCGGCCCGCCCGACCAGAAGCTCGAGGTTCTCGGCCAGGTGCGGCATGACTGAGCTGCTCACCGGCCGCATCACCGCGCACGCGACTCGCCTCGGGCTGCCGCACCTGGCCGAG
>NZ_VRMC01000360.1:0-410 GCF_008369905.1 Pseudonocardia sp. EV170527-09 | reverse complement strand
AAAGGGAATTTACTGCATGGTTAGTGGTGCTTTCTGGTGGAATTCTCACACTTATCGCCGCGGGATTTATTATTGCAGGCTTCCCTGAAGAGAAAGTCACGCCATTCATTGCGGTGGTTCTTTTTCTACATCTTCTTTTTATGCTGCGGAAAGTTAGGAGTACCGAAACTCGACTCCTGTAAATAAGTTGATCTACCGCGCCGCTGAAGATCAAGGAACCAGGGAAAGATCCACACATACAAAAATAATCACCTAACCACGTGATAACACAACTATTACCCAATCACATCATCACACAATCTTGCGATCGCAGGTCACGTCCGCTGGCGTGGTGGATGAGGACGGCTACCTCGTGAGCCTTCGTCAGTCAATCTAGGCGGTGATCGCGGTTGTGGTCATCACCTCCTGCT
>NZ_VRMC01000359.1:0-414 GCF_008369905.1 Pseudonocardia sp. EV170527-09 | reverse complement strand
GGGTGGGGGTGCTCGTAGCGGCGCAGCGGCTCCCCGGTGCCCCGGTCGATGTGGGAGAGCCGGTTGATCCGACAGCGCACCAGGACCGCGTGCACGGTCGAGGCGGCCATGCCCAGGCGCCCGGCGATCTGGACCGGGCCCAGCCGGTGCCGCCAGCGCAGCCGTACGATTCGCCGCACCAGACCGACACGGGTCTTCGTCGGTGAGGACCTCGGCCGTGAGCTGCGGTCGGCCATCCCCGCCGGCCCCTCGGCCCGGTAGCGGTCGGACCACTTCTTGGCGGTCCGCGCGGAGACCATGAACAGTGTCGCGGCCGCGGTGTGGGTCCAGCCGTGCTCGACGACGAGTTGAGCGAGCCGCAGCCGGGCGCGCGGGGTCAGGGCGGCGTTAGCGTGGGACACGAAGGCCTCCGGT
>NZ_VRMC01000036.1:0-56240 GCF_008369905.1 Pseudonocardia sp. EV170527-09 | reverse complement strand
AGGACAGAGCACTGTCCCCGGTCCCGGCAGCCGTGTCATGATCGCGCCCGGGCCAACGACACGTCAGGTCGTCCATCAACCGACACCACAGCCCGTCCCCGGACACTCGGCCGTGAGCTGCGGTCGGCCATCCCCGCCGGCCCCTCGGCCCGGTAGCGGTCGGACCACTTCTTGGCGGTCCGCGCGGAGACCATGAACATTGTCGCGGCCGCGGTGTGGGTCCAGCCGTGCTCGACGACGAGTTGAGCGAGCCGCAGCCGGGCGCGCGGGGTCAGAGCGGCGTTAGCGTGGGACACGAAGGCCTCCGGTGGGTGAAGCGGTTCCTAGACAGCTCCACTTCACAACCGGAGGCCTTCGTCTGTCAGCCAGACTCACCGCCCCCGGACGGGACAACCTCCCTGGACATCACATCTAGACGGCGGTATGCGATGGCATGTGCGCGTGCCGATGCCGTTGTATGACGCTATCTAGTGTTCAGACGAGAGACCGGTACAGGGTCTGATCGACGGTCGATGAACTCGTCTGCATTTCTCTCGGGTCGATCCGAGACGGGACTAGAGGGCGCTACGTGCGCCCGCGCGCTCGGGTCGTCTGCGGCTCTCTAGTGCGTGCGCGAGACAGCCGGAGAGAGCCCGAGGTGCCGTCGACCGTGCCGCCCGCGCGATCTGCGTCCGGGGCACCGGCCGGGGCCGTGGCAGGGTGGGCCCATGAGCGGTGTGGCGGTGGTGACCGGGGCCGGGTCGGGCATCGGCAAGGCGGTGACCCGCGGTCTGCTCGACGCCGGCTGGCGGGTCGCCCTGGCCGGTCGCCGGCGCGAGCCCCTGACCGAGGTCGCGGCGGGCCGCGACGGGACGCTCGCCGTCCCCACCGACGTCACCGACCCCCGGTCGGTCGAGGCCCTGTTCGCCGCGGTGCACGAGCGCTGGGGTCGGGTCGATCTGCTGGTCAACAACGCCGGCACGTTCGGCGCGGGCGGCACCGTCGACGAGATCTCCGTCGACGACTGGAACGCGGCCGTCGCGGTCAACCTCACCGGCTCGTTCCTCTGCGCCCGGGCGGCGTTCGGGGCGATGCGCGGCCAGGACCCGCAGGGTGGCCGGATCATCAACAACGGCTCGATCTCCGCGCACGTCCCCCGGCCGGGCAGCGCGCCCTACACCGCCACCAAGCACGCGATCACCGGGCTGACCAAGTCGCTCTCCCTCGACGGCCGCCCGTTCGGCATCGCCTGCGGACAGATCGACATCGGCAACGCGGCCACCGAGATGACCGCGGGCATCGCCACCGGCGCGAAGCAGGCCGACGGCTCGGTCCGGCCGGAGCCCACCTTCGACGTCCGGCACGTCGCCGACGCCGTGGTCTCCATGGCCGGGCTCCCCCTGGAGGCGAACGTGCAGTTCCTGACCATCGCCGCGACGACGATGCCCTGGCTCGCCCGCGGCTGAGGATCGTCTCGTTCTGAGACTTCCGTCACCCCCTGTCGCGGGGGACACTGGGCAGATGACCCGGACGATGCACGTCCTGCGCCTGATCGTGCACGCCAGATCACGCCAGCCGGTGCTGCTGCTCGGCGAGGCCGACGGCGACCGCTGCGTGCCGGTGTTCCTGCGGCCACCGCAGGCCGAGGTCATCGCCGTCGGCCCGCGGGACGACGAGGGTACCCCCCTCACCCAGGACGTGCTGCTCCCGGTCGTCGAGGCGCTCGGGCGCACCCTGGAACGGGTGGAGATCTCCGACCTCGTCGACGGCGTCTACACCGCCGAGCTGGTCTTCGACGGCGACACCCGGCTGGTGGTGCGCCCCTCGGACGCGTTGGCGCTGGCCGTGCGCGAGGGGCTGCCGATCGGGATGGCCGAGCACGTCCTCGACGAGGTCGGCCAGGCCGTCGACGACGTCCTGCCCCCCGACGGCGACGACACCACCGGCGCCGCCGCGCAGGCCCGCGCCGCCACCGCCGGTCCGGCGGACGCCCCACCGGAGCAGCAGATGCAGGAGTTCCGGGAGTTCATCGACGAGGTGTCCCCGGAGGACTTCCGCTAGACCGCCGCCGCCGGCGCCGCACCGGCCCACAGCTCGGCGTAGCGCCCGCCCCGGGCCAGCAGCGCGGTGTGGTCCCCGCGCTCGACGATCCGGCCCTGTTCGAGCACGAGGATCTCGTCGGCGTGGCGGACGGTGGACAGCCGGTGCGCGATGACGAGCGCGGTCCGCCCGTCCAGCGCCTCGGCCAGCGCCGCCTGCACCGCGGCCTCCGACGTCGTGTCCAGGCTCGCCGTGGCCTCGTCCAGCACCACGATCCGCGGGCGTGCCAGCAGCACCCGGGCGATCGTCATCCGCTGGCGCTCCCCGCCGGAGAGCCGGTACCCCCGCTCCCCGACGACCGTCGCGAGCCCGTCCGGCAGCGACGCGACCAGGCCGTCGAGCCGGGCCCGGCGCAGCGCCGCCCACAGCTCGGCGTCCGTCGCCTCCGGTGCCCCGATCCGCAGGTTCGCCGCCACCGTGTCGTGCAGCAGGTGCCCGTCCTGGGTCACGAACCCGACCGCGCGGTGCACCGACGCCGCGGTCAGCTCCCGCACGTCGACGCCGCCGATCCGGACCGCCCCGGAGGTGACGTCGTAGAGCCGGGCGAGCAGCTGGGCGACGGTGGACTTCCCGGCCCCCGACGACCCGACGACCGCCACCACCGCCCCGGGCGCCGCGAGGAACGACACGTCGTGCAGCACCTGCTCGCCGCCGCGGGTGTCGAGCGTCGCGACCTCCTCCAGCGACGCCAGCGACACCTGGTCGGCGGTCGGGTAGGCGAACGAGACCCGGTCGAACTCGACGCCGACCGGCCCGTCGGGCACCGGGCGCGCGTCCGGGGCGTCGGTGATCATCGGCTCCAGGTCGAGGACCTCGAGCACCCGCTCGAAGCTGACCAGCACGGTCATGATCTCCATCCGGGCCCCGGCCAGCGCGGTCAGCGGCTGGTAGAGCCGGGTCAGCAGCAGCGCGAGCGCCACGACGTTCCCCGCGGACAGCGCCCCGGCCAGCGCGAACCCGCCCCCGACGCCGTAGACGACGGCCACGGCCAGTGACGACGCGAGCGTCAGCGCCGTCACGAACGTCCACTGCAGCATCGCCGAGCGCACCCCGATCGCGCGGACCCGGTCGGCCCGCTCGGCGAACTCCGCGGACTCCTGATCCGGGCGGCCGAACAGCGTGATCAGGGTGGCGCCGGGCGCGGAGAACCGCTCGGTCATCCGGGTGCTCATCGCCGCGTTGTGGTCCGCGGCCGCCCGTTCCAGCGCGGCCAGCCGCCGTCCCATCAGCCGGGCCGGGACCAGGAACGCCGGCAGCAGCAGCGTCACCAGCAGGGTCACCGGCCAGGAGATCACCAGCATCGCGGCGAGCGTCAGCGCCAGCACGACGACGTTGGACACCACCCCGGCGAGGGTGTCGGAGAACGCCCGCTGCGCCCCGAGGACGTCGGAGTTCAGCCGGGACACCAGGGCGCCGGTACGGGTGCGGGTGAAGAACGCGACCGGCATCCGCTGCACGTGGTCGAACACGGTGGTCCGCAGCTGATGGATCAGGCTCTCGCCGAGGTTCGCCGAGTACCAGCGGGTCAGCATCGACAGCGCCGCCTCGACCAGGGCGACGGCCGCCATCAGACCGGCCAGCAGTGCGAGCACCGACAGCGGCTCGCCGCGGGTCACCGCGTCGGTGGCCCGCCCGGCCAGCAGCGGCACCGCCACCGTCAGCACGGCGGCGGCGGTGCTCACGGCGAGGAACGCCGCGATCCGCCGCCGGTGCGGCCGGGCGAAGTCCAGGATCCGGCGGGCCGTCTCCCCGGCCGGGCGGGTGCGCCTGCCGGGCTCGGTGCTCGCGGTGCGCAGGGCCGTCCAGGTGCTCGCGTCCATGGTGCGGGACGCTAAGAACTGAAGCTGACTTCAGGTCAAGAGTCGGACGTCATGCGGTCGCGAGCTCGGGCTCCTCGTTCAGGTCGGGCAGCGTCCACGGCCGCGCGACGGCGACCAGCGCGATCCCGGCGAGCGCGATCGCACCGAACATCGCGGTGCCCATCGCGGCCGCGTCGTTGCCGAGCAGCCCGACGACCGGGGACGTCGCCGCGCCGATCCCGAACTGCAGCGACCCCAGCAGCGCCGACGCCGTCCCGGCGGACTCGCCGTGCCGGGCCAGCGCCAGCGCGGGCGCGTTCGGCAGGACGAAGCCGCAGGCCAGCAGCAGCGCCCACACGCCGGCGAGCACAGCGGGCAGCCCGCCGGTGCCGGTCGCGGTGAGCACGGCCAGCACGAGCCCGACGAGCACCCCGGCGGCGACGGCGACCGACATCACCCGGCGGGGCTCGACCCGGCGCAGCACCACCGGGTTGAGCTGGGTGCCGACGACCAGCCAGATCGCACCGGCACCGAAGGCGATGCCGAACGTCTGCTGGTCCATCCCGAACTGCTGCTGGTAGACGTACGCGGCGCCGGAGACGTAGCTGAACAGCGCGCCCATCGCGAGCCCCGCGACGAGCACCAGCCCGACGAAGGTCCGGTCGCGCAGCAGCCCGCCGTAGGTCCGCAGGGTGGCGCCGAACCGGGCCGACCGGCGTCGGGAGACGGGGAGGGTCTCGGGCAGCCCCGCGGTGACCACGGCCAGCATGACCAGGCCGTAGCCGGCCAGGAACAGGAACACCCCGCGCCAGGAGACCCAGTTGAGCAGAGCCGCACCGAGGGTCGGGGCGAGCACCGGGAAGGCGCCCATCACCAGGATCAGCCGCGAGAGCATGGTCGCCGCGGCCCGGCCGGTGAACAGGTCGCGCACCACGGCGAGGCCGATCACCGCGCCGGCCGAGGCGCCGACGCCCTGCAGGACCCGCAGCACCGCCAGCACCTCGATGCTCGGGGCGAGGGCGACCAGCGCCGAGGCCAGCACGTGCACGGCGGTGCCGGCGAGCAGGAGCCTGCGGCGGCCGTAGGCGTCGGACAGCGGGCCGATCACCAGCTGGCCGAGCGCCAGCCCGGCGAGCGTGCCGGTCAGCGTCAGCTGCACGACCGGCTCGGACGCGACGAGGTCGCGCCCGACGTCGGGCAATGCGGGCAGGTAGGTGTCGATCGTGAGCGGGCCGAGTGCGATCAACGCACCCAGGATCAGCGCGATCCGTAACCGGCTCGGCGCCGTGACTGCGGTCGTGGTCACCGGTGTGTCCCCCCTCGTGTGGCCGCACGGTGCAACCACACGAGGGGTGACGCCGATTCCGCCCGGGGGTCACCGGGCGGGTGAGCACGCCCACACGTCGATCAGCGGGTGGCGGGCTCCAGCCGGACCTGGACCCACTTCGACGTCGGGCACCGCGACGACTCAGCGTAGGACTCCAGCGGGATCAGCGGGTTCGTCTCCGGGTAGTACGCGGCGATGCAGCCCTTCGGCGTCGAGTAGGACACCAGCCGGAAGTCGTCGGCGCGCCGCTCGCTGCCGTCGGTCCACTCGCTGACCAGGTTCACCCGGTCGCCGTCGGCGAAGCCCAGCTCGCGCAGGTCGGCGTCGGAGATGAACACGACCCGACGACCGGAGTGGATGCCGCGGTAGCGGTCGTCCAGGCCGTAGATCGTGGTGTTGAACTGGTCGTGGCTGCGCAGGCTCTGCAGGACCAGGCGGCCCTCGGGCAGGGTCACCACCTCCAGCGGGCTGACGGTGAACTCCGCCTTGCCCGACGCCGTCGGGAAGGTGCGGCTGTCCCGGGGCGGATGGGGGAGGGTGAACCCGCCGGAGCGGGCGACCTTCTCGGTGTAGGCCTCGCAGCCCGGGACGACCCGGCCGATCCGGTCGCGGATGCGGTCGTAGTCGGCGGCGAAGTCGGCCCACGGGACGAGGTGGTCCGCGCCGAGGGTGGCCCGCGCGATCCCGCACAGGATGTCGACCTCGGACCGCAGCAGCTCACCGGCCGGCTCCGAGCGGCCGTGCGAGGCGTGCACCGCCGACATCGAGTCCTCGACGGTGACCCGCTGCGCCCGGCCGCCGGTCAGGTCCTTCTCCGTGCGGCCGAGGGTGGGCAGGATCAGCGCGTCGGTCCCGGCGACGACGTGCGACCGGTTCAGCTTGGTGGAGATCTGCACGGTCAGCGCGCAGCGCTCCAGCGCGGGCTCGGTGACCCCGGTGTCCGACATCGCCTGGGAGAAGTTGCCGCCCAGTCCGACGAAGACGCTCGCCCGCCCGTCCGCCATCGCCTGCACCGCGGCGACCGAGTCGTAGCCGTGCTCGCGGGGCGGCTCGAAGCCGAACTCGTCGCGGATCGCGTCGAGGAAGCTGTCCGCGACCCGCTCCCAGATGCCCATCGTGCGGTCGCCCTGCACGTTGGAGTGGCCGCGGACCGGGCACAGGCCCGCGCCCGGCTTGCCGATCATGCCCTGGAGCAGGGCGACGTTCACCAACTCCTTGATGGTGGCCACGGCGTTGCGGTGCTGGGTGATGCCCATGGCCCAGCAGTTCACGATCCGCTTCGAGGTCGCGAGCATCTCCGCGGCCTTCTCGATCTCGCCCCAGGTGAGCCCGGTCGCGGCGACGACGGCGTCGCGGTCCAGGTCCTTCACGTGCGCGGCGTAGGCCTCGAATCCGTGGGTGTGGCGCTCGATGAAGTCGCGGTCCAGCACACTGCCCGGGTTGCGGTCCTCGGCGGCCAGCAGCAGGTGCCCGAACGCCTGCCACAGCGCGAGGTCGCCGCCCGAGCGGATCTGCAGGAACTCGTCGGCGAGGTGGGTGCCGATGCCGCTCATGCCCCGCACGGTCTGCGGGTTGTCGAACTTGAACAGCCCGGCCTCGGGCAGCGGGTTGACGGCGAGGATCCGCGCGCCGTTCTTCTTGGCGATCTCCAGCGCCGAGAGCATGCGCGGGTGGTTGGTGCCCGGGTTCTGCCCGGAGATGACGATCAGGTCGGCGTCGTGCAGGTCCTGCAGCGAGACCGAGCCCTTCCCGATGCCGATCGCCTCGGCCAGGCCGACCGAGGTCGACTCGTGGCACATGTTCGAGCAGTCGGGCAGGTTGTTCGTGCCGTAGGCGCGGGCGAACAGCTGGTAGACGAACGCGGCCTCGTTCGAGGCCCGGCCGGAGGTGTAGAACAGCGCCTCGTCCGGGCTCGACAGGCCGCGCAGGTGCGTCCCCACCAGGTCGAACGCGTCGTCCCACGAGATGGGCTCGTAGTGCGTGCCGCCGGCCCGGCGGACCATCGGATGGGTCAGCCTGCCCTGGCTCTCCAGCCAGTGCGCGCTGCGCTCCCGCAGGTCGGCGATGGAGTGCTCGGCGAAGAACTCGGGGGTGACGCGACGGTTGTCGCCCTCCCAGGCCACGGCCTTCGCGCCGTTCTCGCAGAACTCGGCGGTGTGCCGCTCGCCGGGTGCCGGGTCCGGCCAGGCGCAGCTCATGCAGTCGAAGCCGTCGACCTGGTTCATCGTGAGCAGGTTCGTGGCGGACTTCACCACGCCCTGTTCGGCGAGGGAACGCTTCATGGAGATGGCAACGGCCTTCGCCCCGGCGGCGGAGGTCTTCCGCTCCGAGACGCGCAGATCGGACTCCTCGGTGTCGACCGGGGGGTGGATCGGGGCGCTGTTGACCGGGGTGGGGGACACGGGCACCTCATCTGGAACACAACGACGGCGGAACGGGCCAGATTACCCACGGAGGCGGGGCAGGGAAACGATGCTGCCCCGCCGTGGGACGTGACGACCAGCCGGTCCGCGGATGCGCGGGAAAGGTCAGGGCCGCCCCGCGGCCGCGGCGCGCCGGTGGCTCCCCGCCACCTGCCGGGTGGCGACGCTGATCCGGTTCCAGGCGTTGATGGTCGCGACGGAGACGACCAGCTGGGTCAGGGCCTTCTCGTCGAAGACGGCGGCGGCCTCGTCCCACACCGGGTCCGGCACCGCGTCGGGGCGGTCGGCGAGCCGGGTGAGCTCCTCGGTCAGGGCGAGCGCGGCGCGCTCGGCCCTGCTGAACCACGGGGCCTCCCGCCAGGCGGCGACGGAGAGCAGGCGCTCCACGCTCTCCCCGGCGTCGAGCGCGTCGTGGGAGTGCATGTCCACGCAGAACCCGCAGCCGTTGACCTGCGAGGCGCGCAGCCGCACGAGCTCCTGCAGGGCGCGGGGGAGGACGGTGTCGTCGCGGGTGGAGGACTCCAGCGCGAGCAGCGCGCGGTAGCCGTCCGGGACGTGGCGGTAGGGCCGGGTGATGCGCGGTTCCACGAGGGTCTCCTCCGGGTAGGTGGTGGCCGTGGCCGGTGCGGTCACGGTGCGAGTGCGGCCCGGACGCGCTGCGGCGCCTCCGGGGCGGTGCGGACGACGTCCGCGGCGACGTCGGCGAGCGAGCGGCCGGCCAGCTCCCGGCGCCAGGCCAGCTCGGCCGAGCGCATGGACAGCGCGATCGCGCAGTGGCCGGAGTAGTCGAGCGACGGGTCGCCGCCCGGTGCCGCTCCGAGGATCGAGGTGCAGCGGAACGCGTCCTCCGGTCCCTCGACCGCGACGACGACGTCGAGCAGCGACACCTGCTCCGTCGGTCGGGCGAGCCGGAAGCCGCCGCGCGGGCCCGGGACGGACTCGCAGATCCCGGCCCGGACCAGCGTCTGCAGCTGCTTGTTCAGGTACGCGGCCGGCAGGTCGTAGAACCCGGCGAGCCGGGCGCCGGGCACCGCGTCACCGACCCAGGCCAGGTTCAGGCAGCAGTGCAGCGCCCATTCGACGCCCTGTCCCATCCGCATAATCTGGACACTACGCATCCCGGATATGAGATGTCCAGGAATCGACGTGATCATGGTCTCGTCGAGTATGTCCGACAGATGACGGCAAACGCATCGATGTAAGCGGACAGTTACAGGTACCGCCCGAACCTGGAAATCGGGCGCACCGGTCTTCCACTGTCGGTCCGTACGAAAGCCCCCCGAAGGAAGGAACCACCATGGACAAGCGTCGTATCGCCGGTCTGGCCGCTGCTGCCGTCGCCGCCCCGCTGCTGATGCTGGGTCTCACCGGCACCGCCAGCGCGGCCGAGATCACCCCGATCGCCGAGGTCGTCGACAGCACCGTCGCCGACCTGTCGTCGACCCTCGGCGCGGTCCTCGACGCCCTGGGCCTCGCGGCCTGACCCAGGCCCGACGACGGACGGCCGGCCCCGGGTCACCGGGGCCGGCCGTCGTCGTGTCGTGTCGTGTCGGGAGCGTGTCAGCCCGCCTCGACCTGCTCGGTCAGCGGCTCGGTCGGTCGCCCGGGGGCCGGGGCCCAGGCCTCGTCGTCCAGCATCGGGCAGGCCAGCCACTCGTCCGGGATGCCGAAGCCGTCGACCAGCGTGCGGGCGTACGGCCGCAGCTCCCGGCACAGGCCGTTGACCAGCGGCCGGATCGAGCGGGACTCGGCGGCGGTGAGCCGCCCGGTCTCCAGGTACCAGGCCCGCTCGCGGTCGATCACGCTCAGCACGTGCAGGTCGTAGACCCGCTCCAGCAGCGCCCGCACCGCCGGGTCGTCGATCGTGGCGAGCTTGTCGGCGAAGGAGCGCTCGACGAGGGTGTCCACGTGCGCCCGCGCGGCGACGAGCAGCAGGTCCTGCGCGGAGTTGAAGACGGTGAACTCGTCGTTGCCCTTGCGCATCGCGGGGGCGAGGTTGCGGATCGCGGCGGCCAGGGTGTCCGCGCGGCGGATCTCCAGCAGCTCCCGGCGGCGCCTGCGGTCGGTCAGGTCGATCCCGCGGAACGGGATCCGCCGGGTCAGCGACGCGGCGCCGGTCCGCTCGGCGAGCACCCCGGCGAGCTGACGCCCGAGCAGCGGCGCGATCTCGAGCGGGTTGCCCTTCTTGATCGTGCGGCCGTAGTCCGACAGCAGCTCCTTGGCCAGCAGCTGCAGCAGGACCGTGTTGTCACCCTCGAAGGTGGTGAACACGTCGGTGTCCGCCTTGAGCGCGGGCAGCAGGTTCTCCTCCAGGTAGCCCGCGCCGCCGCAGGCCTCGCGGCAGGTCTGGATGGTGTGCGTGGCGTGCCAGGTGGCGATCGCCTTGATGCCCGCCGCGGACTGCTCCAGGGTGCGCTGCTCGCGCGCACCGACCGGGCCCGCGCCGGGCGCCTGGATGTCGTGCATCCGCTTCACCAGGTCGTCCTGGGTGAAGTGCAGCGCGTACGTGGTCGCCAGCGCGGGCAGCAGCTTCTGCTGGTGGGCCAGGTAGTCGAGGACGGCGATCTCCTCGCCGGTCGCCGGGTCGGCGAACTGGCGGCGGCGCTCACCGAAGCGCACGGCCAGGGCGAGCGCCTTCTGCGCGGCCCCGCCGGCACCGCCGGCGACCGAGATCCGGCCGCGGACCAGGGTGCCGAGCATGGTGAAGAAGCGAGCGGTCTCGTTCTCGATCGACGACGAGTACGTCCCGTCCGGGGCGACGTCGGCGAAGCGGTTGAGCAGGTTCTCGCGTGGGATGCGCACGTGGTCGAAGGTCAGCCGCCCGTTGTCGACGCCGTTCAGGCCCGCCTTGCGCCCGTCGTCGCCGATGGTCACGCCGGGCAGGGGGTTGCCGTCGGAGTCGCGCAGCGGCACGAGGAAGGCGTGCACGCCGGGCTTCTCGTCGCCGGTGACCAGCTGGGCGAACACCACGGCCATCCGGCCGTCGCGCGCGGCGTTGCCGATGTACTCCTTGCGTGCCTGCGGGTACGGGGTGTGGACGACGAACTCGCCCGCCGCGGCGTCGTAGGTGGCCGTGGTGTGCAGGTGCTGCACGTCCGAGCCGTGGCCGGACTCGGTCATCGCGAAGCAGCCGAGCAGCTCGCCGTCGATGATCTTGCGAAGGTACTGCTCGTGGTGGCGCTCGGTGCCGAGCACCTGGACGGCGCCGCCGAACAGTCCCCACTGGACACCGGCCTTGACCAGCAGCGACAGGTCGCCGTAGGCGAGCATGGCGAACGCGGTGACCACGCCGCCGACGTCGCCCTCGCCGCCGACGGACGGGTCGAAGCCGGTGTGCGGGCGGCCGGAGGAAGTCAGGAACTTGAGCGAGTCGGTGATGTGCCCGCGGTAGTCGGCCGAGGACAGGTCGGGGTTCGCGCGCATGTCGGCGTTGGCCGCGAGCTGCTCGCGGGTCTGCTGCCGGACGTGCGCCCACCGTCCGTCGACGACCGTGCGGAGGGTCTCCGCGGGGATCAGGTCGGGCGTGGGAAGGGTGCTGGTCTGGGCGTTCACGGGTGAACCTCCTGCACGTGCGATGCCAGGCCGGAGAGTCCGGACCAGGCCAGGTCGGTGAGATGGGTGGCGAGCTGCTCGCGCGGGGTGCCGTCGGGGCGGGCGAGCCAGTCGTCGGCGGCGCCGCGCACCAGGCCGACGATCGCGTGGCCCCAGATGCGGGCCGCGGCCCGCCGGTCGGTCTCCCCGGGGGCCGGGTCGGCGAGGTTGCCGGCGATGACCGCGGCCACCTCGTCCCCGATCACGGTCACGAGGTCGTTGACCGGGTCGTGCCCGCCGTCGGTGGCGGGGCTGCGGCGCGCGGTTCCCTGGGTGAGCAGCGGGCGCTGTACCACGAACCGGTACAGCTCCGGGTCGATCTCGATGAGTCTCAGGTAGGCGTCGATGCCGGCGGCGACGGCGGCGCGCGGCCCACGGCCGGAGTCGGCCAGGGCCGCGGCGGTGGCCCGGCGGACCTCGGCGAGCAGGACCCCGGCCACCGACTCGCAGATCGCGGTGTAGAGGCCGGTCCGGTCGCCGAAGTGCCGGTAGATCACGGTCTTGCTGGTGGCGGCGGAGGCGGCGATCTCGTCCATCCCGATGCCGGCGCCGTGCCGGCGGATGGCGCCGATCGCGGAGCCCACGAGTGCGGCCCGCCGCTGCTCGCGGTGGGCGTCCCATCGGCTGTCGCGCTTGTCCCGTCCGGCCTTCACGAAACCCATAGTACCGTGTACCTTGAGTACCGGCTACCCCGTGGTAACGACGAACCACGACCCGATGCTCCGCCCACCGGGGCCCGCGCGCAGCGCGGTCACCCCGATCGGGTGGGGCGGGACCCGAACCCAGGAGGGACGACCCCCATGCCAGCCAGCACCCGGCGCGCCGCCGTCATCGGCGGCAACCGCATCCCGTTCGCGCGGGCCAACGGTGCCTACGCCGGCGCCTCGAACCTCGACATGCTCACCACGACGCTCGACGGTCTGGTGGCCCGCTTCGGGCTGGCCGGCGAGCGCCTGGGTGAGGTCGTGGCCGGCGCCGTGCTCAAGCACTCCCGCGACTTCAACCTGACCCGCGAGGCGGTCCTCGGCTCCCGGCTGAGCCCCGCCACCGCGGCCTACGACGTGCAGCAGGCCTGCGGCACCGGTCTGGAGGCGACCATCGCCGTCGCCAACAAGATCGCGCTCGGCCAGATCGAGTCCGGTGTCGCCGGTGGCGTGGACACCGCGTCCGACGCGCCGATCGCCCTGAACGACGACCTGCGGCGCGTGCTGGTCAAGCTCAACGCGGCGAAGACCACGATGGACCGGCTCAAGCTGGTGGGGCAGCTGCGCCCGGGGCAGATCGTGCCGGACATCCCGGAGAACTCCGAGCCGCGCACCGGCCTGTCGATGGGCGAGCACGCCGCGCGCACCGCCCTGGAGTGGGGCATCGGCCGCACCGAGCAGGACGAGCTCACCGTGCGCAGCCACCACAACCTGGCCGCCGCCTACGACCGCGGCTTCTTCGACGACCTGGTCACGCCGTACCTGAAGCTGACCCGGGACAACAACCTGCGCGCCGACTCCTCGGTGGAGAAGCTCGCGAAGCTCAAGCCGGTCTTCGGCAAGGGCCCCGACGCCACGATGACCGCGGGCAACTCGACCCCGCTCACCGACGGTGCGGCCCTGGTGCTGCTCGGCTCCGACGAGTGGGCCGCCGAGCACCGGCTGCCGGTGCTGGCGCACGTGGTGGACGCCGAGACCTCCGGTGTGGACTACGTCCACGGCCCGGACGGGCTGCTCACCGCGCCGGTGTTCGCCGTGCCGCGGATGCTGGAGCGCAACGGGCTGTCCCTGCAGGACTTCGACCTGTACGAGATCCACGAGGCCTTCGCCTCGGTCGTCCTCGTGCAGCGCAAGGCCTGGGAGGACCCCCGCTTCTGCAAGGAGCGCCTGGGTCTCGACGCGCCGCTGGGCGCGATCGACGACGACAAGCTCAACGTCGCGGGCTCCTCGCTCGCCGCGGGGCACCCGTTCGCCGCGACCGGCGGCCGGATCGTCGCGACCCTGGCCAAGCTCCTGCGGGAGAAGGCCGACACCGAGAAGAAGGACCAGCGCGGCCTGATCTCGATCTGCGCCGCCGGCGGCCAGGGCGTCGTCGCGATCCTGGAGGCAACGGCATGAGCGACCTGCTCGCGACCCTGTCCAACACCCCGATCGCCAAGCAGCTCGGGCTGCCCACGGTGCCGACGCTGCGCCGGCACCGCCCCGGGGACCCGCTGCTGGCCGGCCCGGTGCTCGTCGCGGCCGTCGGCGAGGGCCGGTTCGCCAAGGCGCTCACCGCGTTCGTCGAGAGCCACGGTGTCCCCGCGCTCGCGGCGGCCGGGGAGGACCGGCTGTACGGCGTCGTCCTGGACCTGTCCGGTGCCACGACGCTGGCGGACCTCGCCGCCGCCCAGCAGATCCTCACCCCCGCGGTGAAGAAGCTCGGCCCGTCGGGCCGGGTGCTGCTGATCGGTGCCGAGCCGGGTGAGGCGTCCGGTGCGGAGGCGGCCGCCGTCGCCCAGTCGCTCGACGGCCTGGTCCGCTCGATCGGCAAGGAGCTGCGCTTCGGCGCGACGGCGAACCTGCTCGTCGTGGCCTCCGACGTCACCCCGGCCGCGATCGACTCGTCGGTCCGGTTCTTCCTGTCGGCCCGCTCCGCCTACGTCGACGGCCAGGTCGCGCACGTCGCGGCGCCGGTCGGGACCCCGCAGGAGCCGGCCGAGGTCGACGACCCGCGCGCCGAGGAGCAGCCGCTCGCCGGGCGCATCGCGGTGGTCACCGGTGCGGCACGGGGCATCGGCGCGGCCATCGCCGACACCCTGGCCCGCGACGGCGCGACGATCGTCGCCGTCGACATCCCGGCGGCCGGTGAGGGACTGGCCCGCACCGCGAACCGCACCGGCGGCACCGCGCTGCAGCTGGACATCACCGCCCCCGACGCGGCGGACCGGCTGCTCGGGCACCTCGCCGACCGGCACGACGGCGTCGACATCGTGGTGCACAACGCGGGCATCACCCGCGACAAGCTGCTCGCGAACATGACCGCCGACCGCTGGAACTCGGTGCTCGCGGTCAACCTGGGCGCCCAGCTGACGATCAACGAGGCGCTGCTGGCCGAGGGCTCCCCGCTGCACGAGGCGGGCCGCGTGGTCTGCGTGTCCTCGCAGTCGGGCATCGCGGGCAACCGCGGCCAGACCAACTACGCCGCCTCCAAGGCCGGTGTGATCGGCATGGTCCGGGCGCTCGCCCCGCGCTTCGCCGAGCGCGGTGCGACGATCAACGCCGTCGCACCCGGGTTCATCGAGACCGACATGACCGCGAAGATGCCCGTCGCCACCCGCGAGGGCGGCCGCCGGATCAACTCCCTCAAGCAGGGCGGGCTGCCGGTGGACGTCGCCGAGGCCATCGGCTGGTTCGGCCGCGCCGAGTCCGGCGGACTCAACGGGCAGACCGTGCGGGTCTGCGGCCAGTCGATGCTGGGGGCCTGATGACCGTGACCGAGGATCGGAAGGTCACGGAGCTGCCCGGCCCGCCGTCGCTGGGTCAGTACTACGCCTCCGCGGCCGCCCGGGCGGCACTCCCCGGCGGTTCCGGCCGGTCGCTGCCCGCGACCGAGCTGGTCCGCCGCGGCGTCACGGTCGAGCAGGGACACCTCGCCGACTACGCCCGGGTCTGTGGGTTCCGGGTCGGCAACGCCCTGCCGGTGACCTACCCGCACATGTTGACGTTCCCGCTGCAGGTCGTGCTGATGGCCGGCCGGTCGTTCCCGCTGCCGCTGCCCGGTCTGGTGCACATCGCCAACCGGATCACCGTGCACCGGGCGATCACCCCGACCGAGACGCTCGACGTCCGGGTGTGGGCGCAGCGGTTCACCCGGCACCCCAAGGGGGCGCAGGTCGACCTGATCGGTGAGGTCTCCGCGGACGGGGAGACCGTCTGGTCCGGCCGCAGCACCTACCTGGCCCGCGGGGCGAAGGCCCCGGACGGCCCGACGGGCGGCGACGACACGGACGACACGGCCGGCACGGCCGACATCGCCGAGCCGCCGGTGCCCACCGGGCCGGCGAACGCGCTGTGGCGGGTCCCGGGCGACATCGGACGCCGCTACGCGGCCGTCTCCGGTGACGTGAACCCGATCCACCTGCACTCGCTCACCGCGAAGGCGATGGGCTTCCCGCGGGCGATCGCGCACGGCATGTGGACCGCGGCGCACGCCGTCGCCGCGCTGGAGGGCCGGATCCCCGACGCCTGCACCTACGACGTCGTGTTCCGCAAACCGGTGCTGCTCCCGGCGAAGGTCGAGCTCGTGACCGGGTCCGACGCCAAGGGAGCGTGGGGTCTGGCGCTGCGCAGCGCCAAGGACGCGGAAAAGCTGCACCTGGTCGGCCGCGTCAGCGGGTAGACCGGAGGCATGGACACGGGACGACGACGTGGGACGACCCGATCGGGTGGGCAGGTCTGCTCACCCGATCGGGTGGCTCTGGATCGGTCCACAGGCCGGTTCAGCAACGTTTCCCCGATGACGAACGTCTTCCCGTGTGTCCATCATTCGTCACCGGACATCCGTGAGGAGGCCATGCGATGAACGACGACATCTCGATCGAGAACGACGAGCAGCACGACGACGAGTCCCACATCGTCCGCGGACTCGACTGAGTCACCGGAGGAGCTCGTCCCGGCGCGGTGGAACCCACCGGTGTCCGTGGACCGGCACGGGTTCGCGCAGAACCTCGATCAGGAGCTGCGCCACCCGCACACCCGGATAGTGTCGGGCCCATGCTGGTCGAGCGCATGCGCCCGTTCACCTCGACGATCTTCACCGAGATCTCCCGCCTCGCGGTCGAGACCGGTGCGATCAACCTCGGCCAGGGTTTCCCGGACACCGACGGTCCGGCTTCGCTGCTCGCCGACGCGGCCGCCAACATCACCGAGCGCGGCCGCAACCAGTACCCGCCCGGCCCGGGCGTGCCCGCGCTGCGCGAGGCCGTCGCGGCGCACCAGCACCGCTGGTACGGCCTCGATGTCGACCCGGCCGATGTCGTCGTCACCACGGGGGCGACCGAGGCGATCGCCGCGACCCTGCTCGGACTCTGCGGACCCGGCGACGAGGTCGTTGCGTTCGAGCCCGCCTACGACTCCTACGCCGCGGCCGTCGCGCTGGCCGGCGCCACGCTCCGCACCGTGCCGCTGCTCCCGCCCGGGTTCGGCTTCGACGACGACGCGCTGGCTGCCGCGTTCTCCGACCGCACCCGGGTGGTGCTGGTCAACACCCCGCACAACCCGACCGGCGCGGTGCTCACCCGCGACCAGCTGACTCGGGTCGGGGAGCTCGCGGTCGCCCACGACGCGGTGGTCGTCACCGACGAGGTGTACGAGCACATGGTCTTCGACGACGCGCAGCACGTCCCGATGGCGTCGCTGCCCGGCCTCGCCGACCGCACCCTCACGATCTCCTCGGCCGGGAAGACCTTCTCGGTGACCGGCTGGAAGGTCGGCTGGGTGCACGGCCCGTCCGAGCTGGTCGCCGCCCCGCGCGCGGTCAAGCAGTTCCTCACCTTCCACGGCGGGGCGCCGTTCCAGCCGGCCGTGGCGCACGCCCTCGGCCTCGGCGACGACTTCTACACCGGCCTCGCGGCCGATCTCGCCCGCAAGCGCGACCTGCTGGCCGACGGGCTGCGGGCGGCCGGGTTCGACGTGCTCACCCCGCGCGGCACCTACTTCGTGACCGCGGACCCGCGCCCGCTCGGCTACGACGACGGCGTCGACCTGGCCTGGAAGCTCCCCGGCCTGTGCGGGGTCGCGGCCGTCCCGGTGTCGGTGTTCTGCCCGTCGCCGCAGGCTGCTGCGGCGCACCGGCCGTACGTGCGGTTCGCCTTCTGCAAGCGCGACGACGTGCTGGAGCAGGCCGCCGAGCGGCTCGCGGGGCTCCGGCCGTGAGCGCCGTCGTCTCCGGCGGTGAGCTGTCCGCCCCGGCCGGTCAGCGACCCGCCCGCACCGCCCGCTTCACGCTGACGACCAGCAGCGCCGACATCGCCGTCCACACCACGACCGACTGCACCGACAGGATCGGCAGCGCCACCACCGGCGCCAGTGTGTAGGCCAGCGTGATCCGCAGGGTCGCCTCCAGTGCCATGACCAGGGCGGCGGCCCCGGTCGCGCGGCGCAGCGTCCGGCGGAACACCGGGTTGGCGTCCCACTGGCGCTCCATCAGCGCGGGCAGGTCGGGGCGCTGGGCGCCGCCGAAGAACCGGCACACGTGGAACATCAGCGGGCGAGGCCCGACCACCAGCGACCCGGCGAGCAGGAGTCCGAACGCGACGCTCTGGATCGCGTCGCGGGCGACGGCGAACCGGGCGTCGCCGCTGAGCAGCGATGTCACCAGTCCGGCCGCGATGGTGACCAGCACGATCACCCCGATCGGGTTGAGCCTGCGGTGCCGCACCGCCTGCACCAGGACGTTCAGCGCGGGCGGCAGCGCGGACCAGGCCAGCGCGGCGACGTCGGACATGCCCTGTCCGGTCAGCACCACGTAGACCAGGTACGGCAGCCCCGCGTCCACCAGCAGCGAGATCGCCGTCTGCCGCAGCACGGTGCCGCGGCCCGCGGCGGGCGCCGGCGCGGTCGGGGGAGTGGTCGGGGGAGTGGTCGGGGGAGTGGTCCGGGGAGTGGTCGCGGTCATCGGATGGCTCCTGCCGTCGCGGGGGTCGGACCTCTCCGACACTCCCGCGCGAGGGCCCCCGCCGGATCCACCCCGGGATCGACCCCGGGTGGAGATCCGGGCTCCACCTCGCCGCCCGGACACGACGACGCCCCCGTCCCCGTCGCGGTGCGACGGTGGCGGGGGCGGTCGACGTACCCGGCCGGGTCGCCGCGGAGGGCGACCGGCGGGTCAGACGCGGGCGGTCCGCTGCGCGGCACCCGGCCACATGCGGGCACCGACGGCGCCGCCGATCGCCGCGGCGACGGCCGAGACCCCCATAGCCAGGACCGACCAGCCCGCGGCCTCACGGGCGAGGCCGACGACACCCGCGCCACCCGTGCCGAGGCCCGGGAACGCCGAACCGGCGTAGCCGGCGAGCGCGCCGCCCCCGGCCAGGGCCAGCCCGACCAGCAGCATCGTGGTCAGGACCCAGACGGCCAGGGCGTTGACCACGCCGTCGGCCGGGTTGTCCCACACCGTCGACGAGCCGGTCGCCATCCCGCCGAGGAAGAACGCGAGCAGGCCGATCACCACCGAGACCACGGCCGCCGTCGTCGTGCCGGGGGCGCCACCGATGGTGAGCCAGCCGAAGGCGAAGAACAGCAGCTGCAGGACGATGTTGACCGCGAACGTGGTCAGCGCGCCGATCCACACCGCGCCCCAGCGGATGCGGTCCAGCCGCGGGCCGCCGGCGATCGGGACACCGCCCGCGTGGTGGACACCGCCCGTACGGGGGTCCACGGCCGAGTGCTCGTGCCGGTGCTCGGTGTGCAGGGTGTCGGTGTGCGCGGGGTCGGCGTGCCCGGGGGCGACCGCGCCCGCGTGCTCCGCCGGTCCGCCCGCGGTCCTGCCGTACGTGCTGGTCATCCGGTGTTCCCCTCTGTGTGACGACCCGGCGCGAGCCGGACCGTCGGTGACGTGCGTCCTACCCGGAGCCAGTACCCGTGAGGTGCGGGCCACAACGTCGGCCCGGCGGGAGCACGCGATCGGGGAGGGGATGTCGCATGTTCGGCCCAGTGGGGGGAGTGCGGAGGGTGGGCGGCCATCCTGTTGCGCAGCACCGTGGTGGCGGGTGTCCTCCCGTCTCCGGCGACCGGGCTCACTCGATCGGCCTAGACTCGCCGCATGGATGCGCAGGGACCCGCGACGCGGCCGGGCCGCCAGGTCGTCGGCCTGCCGGTACGAGCGCTGCTGGCCCTCGTCGTGGCGTCGGCGAACGTCATCGGCGCGGCCGTGGTGCTGGTCATCGCGGCCTTCGTGCTGCCCCGGGAACAGCTGCTCGACGCCGTCGAGATCCGGCTGGTCAATCTCGTCGTGCTCGCGATCTACCTGCTCGTCGCGGTGCCGGTCGGGATCTGGTTCGGCCGCCGGAAGCTGACCGTGCGTCGCTCCTCGCGGGACCCCCGGGCGGACGAGCGGCAGCTGGTGCTGCGGGCACCCGCCCGCATCTCGTCGATGGTCGCCCTGCTGTGGGTGGTGGGGGCGGTCCTGTTCTGCTTCCTGAACCTGCGCTACTCCGGGCGGCTGGGCTTCTCGGTCACCGCCACCGTGCTGATCGGCGGCGTGACCACCTCGGCCCTGTCCTACCTGCTAGTCGAGCGGATCCTGCGCCGCGCCGCGGCCCGGGTGCTGTCCGGGCGGCCGCCGAAGCGGCGTCGCCTGATCACCGGGGTCATGCTGCGTTCGGTCGGGTTCTGGGCGCTCGGCACCGCGGTCCCGATCTCCGGGATCATGCTGGCCGGGCTCGTCGCCCTGGTGTTCGGGGACTCCTCGCCCACCCAGCTCGCGGTCACCATGCTCGCGCTGGGGGGCACGGCGATCGGGGTCGGACTGATCACGACGCTCGGCGCCGCCCGCGCCATCGCCGACCCGGTGCTGGCCGTGCGCCGTGCGCTGGCCCGTGTGCAGGACGGTGATCTCGACGTGCGCCTGCCCGTCTACGACAACACCGAGCTCGGCCAGCTCCAGGCCGGGACGAACAGCATGGTCGAGGGACTGCGCGAGCGGGAGCGGATCCGGGACCTGTTCGGCCGCCACGTCGGCCGCGACGTCGCCGAGGCCGCGTCGGCGCGCGGCGACGGCATCCGGCTCGGCGGCGAGGTGCGGCCGGTCGCGGTGCTGTTCGTCGATCTCGTCGGTTCGACGACGATGGCCGCCCGCCGCCCGCCGGAGGAGGTCGTGGCGGTGCTGAACCGCTTCTTCGGGGTGGTCGTCGAGTGCGTCGAGCAGGCCGGCGGGTGGATCAACAAGTTCGAGGGCGACGCCGCGCTCGCCGTGTTCGGCGCCCCGCTCGACCTCGACGACGCCCCCGGCGCCGCGCTGAGCGCCGCCCGCTGCCTGGGCGCCCGCCTCGCCGAGGAGATGCCCGAGGTCGAGGCCGGCATCGGCGTCTCCGCGGGCGACGCGGTCGCCGGCAACATCGGCGACCCGCGTCGATTCGAGTACACGGTGATCGGCGACCCGGTGAACGAGGCGGCGCGGCTCACCGAGCTGGCGAAGTCGGTGCGGGGGCGGGTCGTCGCGGCCGCCCGGGCCGTCGACGCCGCCGGGAGCGAGGCCGCGCGGTGGCGGGCATCGGAGTCGGTGACGCTGCGCGGGCGGGACGAGCCGACCGGGATCTGGGTCCCGGCCGGGCACGATCGGGACGCCGCGGACGGCACAGACGGCACAGACAGCGCGGAAGCTACGGACCCCGCCGACGTCGTCGGATCCGCGGAGAACGGTCGTAGGTGACGACGAGGGTGTCCTCGGGCAGGATGCGCCCATGGGCAACGGTGCTACCGAGTTCAGCGAGCAGACCGCGGCGTCGATCCGGCGGGTGCGCCGGCACACGCTCGGGGACCTCCTGCACCGGACGGCCGTCCGGTACCCGGGCAAGACCGCGGTCGTCGACGGCGACACCCGCTGGACCTTCGCCGAGTTCGACGCCGCGGTGAACCGCTGCGCCGCCGCACTGGCCGGGCAGGGCCTGGTCAAGGGCGACCGGCTCGCGCTGCTCTCGCACAACTGCCGCCAGTTCGCGGTGCTCGTCTACGCCACCGCGCGGCTCGGCGTCGTGCTCGTGCCGATCAACTTCATGCTGAACGCCGAGGAGATCGCGTTCATCCTCGACCACTCCGGGGCGACGGCGTTCGTCGTCGAGGACGCGCTGGCCGCGACCGGGGAGAAGGCGCTCGCGCAGTCCTCGGAGCCGGCGTCGGTCCGGGCCTGGATCGGGCTGTCCGGGCAGGCACCGACCGGGGACTGGGCCGACCTGGACGCCTGGATCGACGGCGACGGCGACCCCGGCGAGCCCGACGTGCACGTCGCCGACGACGACCCGCTGCGCCTCATGTACACCTCCGGCACCGAGTCGCGGCCCAAGGGCGTCATGCTGCCCAGCCGATCGCTGATCGCCCAGTACGTGTCGTGCGTCGTCGACGGCGGGATGGAGCACGACGACGTCGAGCTGCACTCGCTGCCGCTCTACCACTGCGCGCAGCTGGACTGCTTCCTGTCCGTCGACGTCTACCTGGGCGCCACCAGCATCATCCTCCCGGCACCGGACCCGGCCCGGCTGCTGGAGACGATCGAGCGGGAGAAGGTCACCAAGCTCTTCTGCCCGCCGACGGTGTGGATCTCGCTGCTGCGCCACCCGGACTTCGACACCCGGGACCTGTCGAGCCTGCGCAAGGGCTACTACGGTGCCGCGGCGATGCCGGTGGAGGTGCTGCAGGAGCTGTCCCGGCGGCTCCCCGAGGTACGGCTGTGGAACTTCTACGGCCAGACCGAGACCTCCCCGCTGGCCACCCTGCTCGGCCCGGACGAGCAGCTCAGCCACGCCGGGTCGGCCGGGCGGGCGTCGCTGAACGTCGAGACGCGCGTCGTCGACGACGAGGGCAACGAGGTCGCGCCGGGAGAGGTCGGCGAGATCGTGCACCGCAGCCCGCACGTGACGCTGGGGTACTACGAGAACGAGGAGAAGACCGCCGAGGCGTTCGCCGGTGGCTGGTTCCACTCCGGCGACCTGGGCGTGATGACCGCCGACGGGTACCTGTCCGTCGTCGACCGCAAGAAGGACATGATCAAGACCGGTGGGGAGAACGTCGCCTCCCGTGAGGTGGAGGAGGCGCTCTACCTGCTCGAGGGTGTCGCCGAGGTCGCCGTGTTCGGCGTCAGCCACCCGCACTGGATCGAGGCCGTCACCGCGGTCGTGGTGCCGAAGCAGGGCGTGACGCTGACCCGCGAGCAGGTCGACGCGCACGCCCGGGAGAAGCTCGCGGGCTACAAGCGGCCCAAGTACGTGGTGTTCGCCGACGCGCTGCCGAAGAACCCCAGCGGCAAGATCCTCAAGCGGGAGCTGCGCACCGAGCACGGCGAGATCGCGGCCCGGGAGGGCTGAGCGGGCTCAGCCCTCCCGGCGCACGACGAACTCGGCCTCGACCTCGGCCCGGACGGTGATGTCGTCCGGGGCGAGGAGCGTGCCGAGAGCACCGTCGGCCTCGGCGAACCCGCCCGGCGCGGACATCGCGCGGGCGCTGAAGCTCAGCCCGACCGGCTGGTGCGCGCCGAGCATGCCGGTGTCGGCGACCGAGCGCGGCGCGACGGGGCCCAGGTCGAGGGCGTCGGCGTAGTCCTGGGCGCGCTCGACGGCCTGGCGCAGCGCGTCCTGGCGGGCCGACCGCTCGATCTCGCGGCGGTGCCCCCGGGCCAGGTCCCAGGAGATCCCCTGCACCTGCGCGCCGGCGAACCGGCCCACCCCGGACAGCCACGCGCCGAGCCGGGCGACGTCGTCGAACTCCACCGACACCGAGACCGACGCGTGGTGCACCGGCGGCTGCGGCCGGCCCTCGAACGACGGCTGCTCGACCCAGCTGCGGGCCTGGTCGACGACGTAGCGCCGGACCGGACCCGCGCCGGGGTCGTGCAGGGTGCGCACGTCGGCGACGAGCGCCGCGGTGCCCCGCTCGACCTCGGACCGCACTGCCGCGGCCTCGGGCCCCTGCGCCTCCACGACGACCTGCGCGGTACCCCGCTCGGCGGGGACCTGCCGCTCGTGCTCGCCCCGCACCCGGATCACGACGTCGCTCATGCCAGCTTCTCCCACAGGAATCCGTAGGCCAGTGCGGCCATCCTCGCGGCCTGCGCGTTGTCCGCGGCGCCGCCGTGCCCGCCCTCGATGTTCTCGTAGTAGGTGACGTCGTGGCCGGCGGCCTCCAGCGCGGCGGTGAACTTGCGGGCGTGGCCGGGGTGCACCCGGTCGTCGCGGGTGGAGGTCAGCAGGATCGTCGGTGGGTAGTCGGCGTCCGGGTCGATCAGGTGGTAGGGCGAGAACGTCCGGATGAACTCCCAGTCGTCGGTGTCCGGATCGCCGTACTCGGCCATCCAGGAGGCGCCGGCGAGCAGGTGGCTGTAGCGCTTCATGTCCAGCAGCGGCACCTGGATCACCACCGCACCGAACAGCTCGGGGTGGCGGACCAGCGTGTTCCCCGCCATCAGCCCGCCGTTGCTGCCGCCCTGCACGGCGAGGTGCGCGCGTGAGGTGATGCCGCGGTCGATCAGGTCCCGTGCGACGGCGGCCATGTCCTCGTAGGCGCGCGGGCGCTTCTCCCGCAGCGCCGCCCGGTGCCAGCGCGGCCCGTACTCGCCGCCGCCGCGCAGGTTCGCGACCGCGTACACGCCGCCGCGCTCCAGCCAGGACCGGCCGGTCGCGCCGGAGTAGCCGGGCGTCATCGGGATCTCGAAGCCGCCGTAGCCGTAGAGCAGGGTCGGGGCGGTGCCGTCGAAGGGCAGGTCGGTGGGCCGGACCAGGAAGTAGGGGACGCGGGTGCCGTCGTCGCTGGTCACGAAGTGCTGCTCGATGACGTGGCGGGACGCGTCGAAGAACGCGGGCGCGCTGCGCAGCGGCCGGGGTGCCTCGCCGACCGTGGCGATCGACAGCGTCGAGGGGGTCAGGTAGTCGGTCACGATCAGCCAGACGTCGTCGCTCTCGTCGGCGTCGACCGCGGCGACCGTGACGCTCCCGAACTCCGGCGCCCCGACGAACGGTGACCGCTCCCAGCCCTGCTCGCCGGGGGTGAGCACGACGAGGCGGTCGACGACGTGTTCCAGCACGTCGAGCACGAGGTGGTGGCGGGTCCAGGTGTACCCGGCCAGCGAGGAGGAGTCGGTGGGTTCGAACAGCACCTCCCAGTCCGGGGTGCCGGCCAGGACGTCGTCGAAGCGGGCGGCGAGCAGCGAGCCCGCGGTGAACGACCCCCAGTCCTCGCGCAGCTCGACGGTGCACCACTCGCGGTGCACGTCGGTCATCGCGGAGTCCGGGACGTCGATCTTGGTGAGGGTCCCGTCCGCGCCGATCAGATGGAGCTCGTCGGCGTAGAAGGCCAGGGCCCGGCGCAGGAAGTCCCGCTCGAAGCCCGGGGTGTGGTCGCGGAACGCCGAGATGCTGAGGTCGGTCTCCTCGCCCGCGTAGACCAGCTCGGCGGACTCCAGTGCCTCGCCGCGGCGCAGCCGGCGCACCGTGCGCGGGTAGCCCGACGTCGTCATGGTGCCCGGACCGAGGTCGGTGGACAGGTACACGGTGTCGCGGTCGATCCAGCTCATCCCGCCCTTCGCCTCGGGTCGGGAGAACCCGTCCTCGACGAAGGTGCGGGTCGGCAGGTCGAACTCGCGGGTGACGTCGGCGTCGGCGCCGCCGCGGGACAGGTCGACCAGGGCGCGGTCGAGGTCCGGGCGCAGGAACCGGGCGCCGTGCCAGACCCAGTTCTCGCCCTCGGCCTCGTTGAGCGCGTCGACGGCGAGCAGCACCTCCCACTCGGTGTCGGCGCTCCGGTAGGACTCCGGGGTGGTGCGCCGCCACAGGCCGCGCGGGTGCTGCTCGTCGGTCCAGAAGTTGTAGTAGTACCCGCCGCGGGCGGTGACGAACGGGATCCGGTCGCGGGAGTCGAGGACCTCGCGGATCCCCGACTCCAGCTCGGTGAACAGCGGGGTGCCGGTCAGCCGCGCCTCGGTGCGGGCGTTGCGTCGGGCCACCCACTCCAGGGCCTCGGTGCCGGTGACGTCCTCGAGCCAGGCGTGCGGGTCGTTCGTCATGGCCCGATCATCGCTCACACGAACGGTGCGACGGCGATCCCGGTCCGGGCGAGCTCGTCACGGACCCGCCGGGCGGTCGCGACGGCACCGGGGGAGTCGCCGTGCAGGCAGGCGGACTCGGCGCGGACGGCGACCTCGCTGCCGTCGACCGCGCGCACCGTCCCCGACCCGACCATGCGGACGAGCCGTTCGGCCGCATCCGTGGGGTCGTCGAGCAGTGCGCCCGGCTCGCCACGCGGGACGAGCCCGCCCTCGGGGGTGTAGCCGCGGTCGACGAAGAACTCGCCCACCGCGCGCAGCCCGGCGCGCTCGGCCTCCGCGAGCAGCGCGGACCCGGGCAGCCCGAGCACCGGCAGCGACGGGTCGTACGCCAGCACCGCCCGGACGACCGCGCGAGCCTGCGCGGTGTGCGTCCGCGTGGCGTTGTAGAGGGCGCCGTGCGGCTTGACGTAGCGGACCCGGGTGCCCGCGGCCCGGCACAGCGCCTCGAGCCCGCCGATCTGGTAGAGCACGTCGTCGGTCAGCGCGTCGGGCTCGATGTCGAGGAACCGGCGCCCGAACCCGCGCAGGTCCGGATAGGACACCTGCGCCCCGACCACGACCCCCGCTCCGGCGGCCCCCGCGGTCGTGCCCCGCAGCGTCGAGGGATCCCCGGCGTGGAACCCGCACGCGACGTTCGCCGAGGTGACGAGCCCGAGCATCGCCTCGTCGTCGCCGAGGGTCCATCGGCCCCAGGACTCGCCGAGGTCGGCATTCAGGTCGATCGTGCTCACGGATGCGTCCTCGGTGTCGGGTCGGGTCGAGGTCCAGTGTGACCGGGATCGGGTCACCATGTTCGGACCGCCGCCGTCCGGGGCGCGCCCCGGACGGGTCACGCGGGGCACACCCCGCTCAGCCCTCCCGCAGCGCCCCCGCCCGCACCAGGACGGCGGCCCGGTGCCCCACACGGACCCGTTCGAGGGGCCGGACCCCCGGCGGCAACGCCACCGTCCGTCCACGTCCGACGGCGACGACCACGGCCTCCGGGCGGAGGAGGGTCACGACCGCGCGGAGGAACTCGCCCCCGGGCTCCCGGCCGTCGTCGGCGGCGGCCGCCCGGGCGGGCGGCGGTGCCCAGGTCGTCCGGATCCCGTGTGGCAGATCGGCCAGGACGAGGTCCGGGCCGGCGTCGTCCGGGGACGCCCCGGCGAGGGCACCGCGGACGGCGGCGGTGTCCCGGGCGTCGGCGACGGCGACCGACCAGGTCGGGGTGCTCGCCGGGACCAGGGTCCGGGCGGCGGTCGCGGCGTCGGCGTAGGACGGCTTGTCGTGCCGGGCGGCGAGGGCGTCGAGGTCCGCGGCGCGGGCGGCGAGACCGCCGGGATCGAGCAGGGCGAGGTTGCGGCGGGCCAGGTCGAGCGGCTCGGGGTCGGCGTCGGTGCCCACCAGACGCGTGATGCCGGCCCCGAGCAGGCCCAGCACGGTGAGGGTCACCCCGGCGCCGCAGCACGGGTCCCACACGGTGAGCGGGGGGTCGACGGGCAGATGGGCGCGGGCGCGACCGGCGAGCTCGACGGTCAGGCGGACCGGGAGGGTCGGGCGGCCCGGTGCCGACGCCAGCACCGCGTCGAGCGCCGCGTGGTTCGCGGCCGGGGCATGGCGGTACTGCACCCGGGCAGTCCAGCAGCCCTCGGCCGCAGCGGTTCCGGCGGGTGGCCGGTCAGCGGGTACGGCGGTGCAGCCAGAACGCCACGCCACCGACCAGCAGCGCGACGACCACCAGCGCGCCGACGACCTGCGGTCCCGCGGTCCCGGCCAGGTAGCTGAGCGGGAGCCCGGCCAGCGCGATGATCAGCACCCAGGCGACCACCCGGCGGGTCGCGGGGCCCTCGGGGCCGGGTGTGTTCCGATCGTGCTCCATGTCCGGAACGTACCCGGCCACCTCCGGTGCCGCGGGAGGCGGCTCAGCCGGTGTTCTTCATCCCGGCCGCGATCCCGTTGATGGTCAGGAGCAGGGCGCGCTCCAGGTCGGGGTCCGGGTCGTTCCCCGCGGCCCGGCGCTGGGCGAGCAGCTCGACCTGCAGGTGGTGCAGCGGCTCCAGGTAGGCGTCGCGCACCGACAGCGTGCCGCGCAGCACCGGGTGCCGGGCGAGCAGCTGGTCCTCGCCGGTCACCGCGAGCAGCTCGCGGCGGGTCAGCTCGTGCTCGGCGCGGATCTGCGCGAACAGTCCCTGCTGCTCCGGGTCGACCAGCGTCGCGACGTAGTTCGACGCGATCCGCAGGTCGGTCTTGGCCAGCGTCATCTCCACGTTGCCGATCAGGTTCCGGAAGAACGCCCACTCCCGCATCTCGGCCAGCTCCTCGGCGTAGCCCGCCTCGCGGGCCGCCCGCAGGCCCGAGCCCAGGCCGTACCAGCCGGGAACCACCATCCGGGTCTGCGTCCAGCCGAACACCCACGGGATCGCGCGCAGGTCGTCGAGCGTCGGCTCGCCCTGCCCCGGCCGCTTCGACGGCCGCGACCCGACGTTGAGCCGCCCCAGCTCCTCCACCGGCGTCGCCGCGGTGAAGAACAGCGGCAGGGCCGGGTCGTCGACGAGGGTCCGGTAGGTGGCGGTGGCGGCCTCCGACACGCAGTCCATGACCTCGTCCCAGCGCTTCAGGGTCTCGGCGGGCCAGCGGGATGCCTGGTGCAGCAGCGACGCGTCCAGCATCGACGCCAGCAGGATCTCCAGGTTGTCGTGCGCCAGGCTGGGCAGCGAGTACTTGTCGGAGATGACCTCGCCCTGCTCGGTGAGCTTCATCGTGGCGTCGACCGACCCGAACGGCGCCGACGCGATCGCCTCGCCTGCCGGGCCGCCACCGCGTCCGACCGACCCGCCGCGGCCGTGGAACAGCCGCAGCCGCACCCCGTGCTCGGCGGCCACGTCACGCAGCTGGCGCTGGGCCCGGTGGATCTGCCACTGCGACGCGGTGATCCCCGCGCCCTTGTTGGAGTCGGAGTACCCCAGCATGATCTCCTGCAGGTCACCGCGGTTGCGGACCTGCTGCCGGTACCCCGGGTCCGACAGCAGTCCCTCCAGCAGCTCCCCGGCCCGGGACAGCTCCTCGACCGTCTCGAAGAGCGGCACGAGGTCGATCGAGGAGCGCGGGTCGTCGCCGATCTCGACCATGTACGCCTCGCGGGCCAGCACGGCGACGGCGAGCAGATCGTCGACGTCGCGGGCCATCGAGACGATGTAGGTCCGCACGACCTCCTCGCCGAACTCGTGCTGCAGCGCGTGCACCGTGTCGAACAGGTCCAGCACCGGTGCGGCGGCCTCGGGCACGCCGTAGTGGCGACGGAACAGCGGCCGCTTGGTGCGCAGCTCCGCCGACAGGAGCTCCCGCCGCTCGTCACGGGTCAGCTCGGCGTAGGGCCGGTCCAGCTCGCCGAGCCCGTCGAACACCGCTCCGAGCGCGTCGTGGTGCTTCTGCGAGTGCTCGCGCACGTCCAGCTCGACCAGGTGCAGGCCCAGCGCGCGGGCCGAGCGGATCGCCCTGGCCAGGGTGCCGCCGGCGATCCGGGCGCCGTGGTGCCCGCGCAGCGACCGGTCGACGACCAGCAGGTCCTCCAGGTAGCCGGCCGACCCCAGGTAGTCGACGCCCGCCTCGTGCGCGGCGCCGGTCGCGATCCGCCGGCGGGTGTTCTCCAGCCGGGCCGCGACGTAGGACAGCTTGAGCCGGTACGGCTCGTGCGCGTTGAGCCGGATGAAGCGGTCGTGCACCGTGGGCAGCGCGCGCCGGTCCCGGGCCAGCGAGCCGCGCAGCTCCTCCGACACCCCCATCACCCGCGTCGACACCGACAGCTCGAAGACCAGCTTCTCCACCAGCGCGGTGTGGATCCGGATCGCCCGGTCGGCGTTGAGCTCCAACACCTCACGGGTCACCGCCGGGGTGACGTTGGGGTTGCCGTCGCGGTCGCCGCCGACCCACGACCCCAGCACGAGCGGACGCGCGTCGGCGGGGATCTCCAGTCCGGCGTCGGCGGCCTCCCTGGCGAACTCGCCCAGCAGGTCCGGGACGGTCCGCTCGCCGAGCCGGGCCGCGAACCAGGCGACGTTGCGTGCCTCGTCGATCACCATCGGCTTGCCGGGGCGGATGTCGTCGGTCTGCCACAGCAGGTCGACCAGGGCGGCGAGCTCCTCGTCGGGTGCTCCCGCGTCCAGGGCGTCGACGACCCGGCGCAGGATGCCCAGCACCGACTGCCGGGTCGACTCGGTCGGGTGCGCGGTGAACACCGGGCGCAGCTCGGCCCTGGCCAGCACGTCGGCGACCTCGTCCGGGTCGGCCTCGGTCGCCAGGCGGCGCAGCACCGCCCGCAGCGGTCGCGCGTCGGCCGGCCGCAGCTGCCGCAGCTCCCGTGACCGGTGCAGCTGCTCGGCGACGTTGGCCAGCTGGAAGTACTGGGAGAACGCGCGCGCCAGCAGCACCGCGGTGCCGGTGTCGATCCCGTCGAGCAGCGCCGCGACGACGTCCGGGCCCGCCTCGCCGCGTGCGGAGTCCCGGGCCGCCCGTCGCACCTTCTCGACCAGCTCCAGGACCTCGGGGCCGGCCTCGTCGGACAGCGTCTGACCGAGCATCGTGGACAACCGCCGGATGTCGGCGCGCAGCGCCTTCTGCTCACTCTCGCTGACGACGCCCGAGTGCGCGGCCAGCGAGTCGGGGGCGAGTGCGGTGGTCTCCGAGGGGCTCACGCAGGCTCTCCGGTTCTCCGCGCGGTGACGCGGTTCGGGACGGGCCGCTCGCGTCGTCGGGAACGGGGGTCGGGCCCCGGCATCGTCCCCCGCCGCCGTGGGGCGGGGCCATCTCTGGCGCCGCCCGTAACCGCGGGGAAACCTGATCTGCACGAAGTCGGACACATCCGCACGACATCGCACATCGTCATGGACACACTGGGTGCATGACCCGTTGGCTGCGTCGCACCCCCGGTGCCTCCCGTCCTCGCATCGAGTTCGGGGCCGACTACAACCCCGAGCAGTGGCCGCGCGCGGTGTGGGAGTCCGACGTCGCGCTCATGCGCGAGGCCGGGGTGACGATCGTGACCGTCGGCGTCTTCTCCTGGGCGCTGCTGCAGCCCGCACCGGACCGCTGGGACCTCGGCTGGCTCGACGACGTGCTGGACCTGCTGCACGCGGGCGGGATCGCCGTCGACCTCGCGACGGCGACGGCCTCACCGCCGCCGTGGCTGCACCACCGGCACCCGGAGATCCTCGCCGTCAACGCCGACGGCCGGATCCTCGCCCCGGGCGGGCGCCAGCACCACCGCCCGACCTCCCCGGTGTTCCGCAGCCACGCACTCGCCCTGGTCGAGCGCCTCGCCCGCCGCTACGGCGACCATCCCGCGCTCGCCGCCTGGCACGTGTCCAACGAGCTGGGCTGCCACGACGTCCACGACCACTCCGAGGACGCGCAGCGCGCGTTCCGGGCCTGGCTGCAGCGCCGCTACGGCGACCTCGACCGGCTCAACCGGGCCTGGGGCACCGCGTTCTGGTCCCAGCACTACGGCGAGTGGGACGAGATCGGCACCCCGCGCCGCACCGGCCCGGGCACCCACCCGAACCCGACCCAGCAGCTCGACTTCGCCCGCTTCTCCTCCGACGCCCTGCTCGACCACCTGCGTGCCGAGCGGGACCTGCTGCGCGAGCTCACCCCGGACGTACCCGTGACGACCAACTTCATGGTGATGGGCGAGACGAGCGGCATGGACTACGCGACGTGGGCGCCGCAGGTCGACATCGTCGCCAACGACCACTACGTGTTCCCCGGCCCGGACGCCCGCGACGAGCTGTCGTTCTCGGCCAACCTCACCGGCAACCTCGCCGGCGGAGACCCGTGGTGGCTGATGGAGCACTCGACGTCGGCGGTGAACTGGCAGCCGGTCAACCGCGCGAAGCGTCCCGGGGAGCTCGCCCGCGACGCGCTGACCCACCTCGCGCACGGCGCCGACGCGCTCTGCTTCTTCCAGTGGCGCCAGTCCGCGGCGGGCGCGGAGAAGTTCCACTCGGCGATGGTGCCGCACGCCGGGCCGGATTCGGCGCTGTTCCGGGACGTGCGCGCGCTGGGGGCGACACTGCGTGAGCTGGCCCCGGTCGCCGGGGCGCGGCGGGTCCCCGCGCCGGCCGCGGTGCTGTGGGACTGGCCGTCGTGGTGGGCCGCCGAGCAACCGTTCACCCCGACCGCCGAGCTGCGCTACAAGGCCGAGGCTCTCGGCTGGTACCGGGCGTTCCTCGACGCCGGGGTCCGCGCCGACGTCGTGCCCGCCGGCGCCGACCTGTCCGGCTACGGGCTGGTCGTCGCCCCGGTGCTGCACGTGGTCGGCCCGGACCGCGCGGCCGCGCTGACCGCCTACGTCGAGGCCGGCGGGCACCTGGTCACCACCTACTTCTCCGGCACCGTCGACGACGACGCGCACGCCGTCCTCGGCGGCTACCCGGGCGCGCTGCGCGACCTGCTGGGCATCCGGGTCGAGGAGTTCGCCCCGCTCGACCCGGGCGCCGTCATCGAGCTCGACGACGGCTCCACCGGTGACCTGTGGAGCGAGGCCGTGCAGGTGGTGGACCCGGCCGTCGAGGTGCTCGCCCGCTGGACCGGCGGTGGCACCGACCCGGCCGCGGGTGACCTGGCCGGGCTGCCCGCGGTGACCCGTCGTCCGGTCGGGGACGGGTCGGCGACCTACGTCCCGACCCGGCTCGCCGACCGCGCCCCGCTGCTGCGACGCCTGCTGGCCGCCGCCGGGATCGGGTCCGAGCTGCCCGGCGAGCTGGTGGGACGGGTGGAGCTGGTCCGCCGCGAGGGGTTCCGGTTCGTCGTCAACCGGACCGACTCCCCCGTCGATCTGGGGCCGCTCGGCGCGGTGGAGGCGCTCACCGGCCGGGCCGCAACCCTGCCTCCGCGTGGGGTGACCGTCCTCCGGGACTGAACCGCACGTTCCTGCCCCGGCGAGGGCGGAAACGTGCCTCTCGGCGACGGCGCGACAGCAGGAGCGTGGCCGCGGACGACCGGACGCCCCGCCGCGCGGCAGGCGTGGCGGGGCGTCCGGGCCGTACGGGGTGACGCGGGGTCAGCTCGCGTCGAGGTCCTGCTCCAGCAGCTCGGCCAGGGCCGCGACGGCGGCCTCGCCCTGCTCGTCGTCGGAGGAGGTCAGCACGACCTCCTCGCCGGACTGCACGCCCAGGCCCATCACGGACAGGATCGAGGCGGCGTCGACCGGCCCACGCTCACCGTCGGCGGTCCCGATCTGCACCTTCACCCCCTGCTCCTTGGCGGCGGTGACGAACAGGTTGGCGGGGCGGGCGTGCAGCCCGACGGACGACCCCACCTTCACGCGGCGCTCGGCCATGTCGGTGTTCCTCTCGGTGTGGGTGGTGGGTGTCAGCCGGCGACCGGCGCGGCGGCCGGGGCGGCGGCGGGCTGCTCGACGGCGGCCGGGGCCGGGGTGCGGCGGGCCGACTTCAGGCCGACGACCAGTGCGGCGGAGACCAGGGTGCCCGCGACGATCGCCAGCAGGTAGGCGAACGGGTTGCCGATCAGCGGGACCACGAAGATGCCGCCGTGCGGGGCGCGCAGCGTCGCGCCGAAGGCCATCGACAGCGAACCGGCGACCGCGGACCCGGCCATCAGCGACGGGATGACCCGCAGCGGGTCGCCCGCGGCGAACGGGATCGCGCCCTCGGTGATGAACGAGGCGCCCAGCAGCCAGGCGGCGCGGCCGTTCTCCTGCTCGACCTTGGTGAACAGGTTCTTGCGGACGGTCGTGGCCAGGGCCAGCGCCAGCGGCGGGGTCATGCCGGCCGCCATCACCGCAGCCATGATCATCAGCGCGGTCTCCGACCCGGTGGACAGCCCGGCGACGGCGAAGGCGTAGGCGGCCTTGTTGACCGGACCACCCATGTCGAAGGCCATCATCAGGCCGAGCAGGGCGCCGAGCAGGATCGCGTTGGTGCCCGACAGGCCGTTGAGCCAGTTGGTCAGGCCGGTCGTGGCGGCCGCGAGCGGCGTGCCGACGACCAGGAACATGATCGCGCCGACGACGGCGGTGCCGATCAGCGGCAGCACCAGCACCGGCATGATCCCGGCCAGGGCACGCGGCGGCTGCCACAGCTTGAGGCCGTAGATGATCGCGCCGGCGAGCAGGCCGGCGACCAGGCCGCCGAGGAACCCGGCATGGGTCTGGACGGCGATCATGCCGCCGACGAAGCCGGGCACCAGGGCCGGGCGGTCGGCGATGGCGTAGGCGATGAAGCCGGCCAGCACCGGGACGAGGAAGCCGAACGCCAGGCCGCCGACCTGGAAGAACAGCGCGGCCCAGGACTGCACCGCACCCGGGTCGAACACGACCGAGGCGACGCCGTTGTCGTCGAAGGAGACGACGTCGGGGGCCTCGTTGATCTGGTAGCCGCCGAGCGCGAAGCCCAGCGCGATCAGCAGACCGCCGGCCGCGACGAACGGGTGACGTAGGAGACACCGGTCATCAGCCAGCCGCGGAGCTTGGAACCGAAGCCCGAGCCGAAGTTCTTGGTGTCCAGGTCGGACCCGTCGCGCTGGGCCGGGACGGCGGCCGCGGCCGAGCCCTTCGGCTGCGCGGCGGCCTTCGCGACGGCCTGCTCGATCAGGCCCGGCGCGCCGCCGATGGCCTTCTTGACCGGGGAGGTGACGGTCGGCAGGTGCGCGAAGCGCTCCTTGTCCCGCACCTCGACGTCGGCGGCGAGGATGATCGCCTCGGCCTCGTCGAGCTGGGCCTGGGTGAAGGGCGTCGAGCCCGCCGAACCCTGGGTCTCGACGACGATCTCGTGCCCCGCCTCCTCGGCGGCGACCTCGAGGGCTTCGGCGGCCATGTAGGTGTGGGCGATGCCCGTCGGGCATGCGGTGACGGCGAGGAGCTTC
Organism: Pseudonocardia sp. EV170527-09; assembly: GCF_008369905.1. Lineage (NCBI taxonomy): Bacteria > Bacillati > Actinomycetota > Actinomycetes > Pseudonocardiales > Pseudonocardiaceae > Pseudonocardia > Pseudonocardia sp. EV170527-09. Next base: position 22,386 of record NZ_VRMC01000036.1, on the reverse strand, counting down.
ATGCTCCCACCTCCTGCTGGATGAAGGTCGCGACGGCGGCCGGGTCGGTGGCGTTGCGGAGCTCGTTCTTGAACGAGGCACGGACCAGGCGACGGGCCAGCGCGGCGAGCACCGTCATGTGGTCGGTGTTCCCGCCCTCCGGGGCGGCGATCATGAAGATGAGGTCGGCGGGACCGTCCTCGGCGCCGAAGTCGACACCCGACGGAGCCCGGCCGAAGGCCAGGGTCGGCTCGGTGACGGCCGCGGAGCGGCAGTGCGGGATGCCGATGCCGCCCTCCAGGCCGGTCGGCATCTGGGCCTCGCGGGCCTCGATGTCGGCGAGGAAGGTGTCCAGGTCGGTGACCCGGCCCGCCCGCACGAGGCGCTCGGCGAGGGCGGTGACGGCGGTCTTCCTGTCGGCCGACGGCACGTCGAGGTCGACCAGATCAGCGGTGATCAGTGCGGTCATGCGGCATCTCCGGTGAGAGCGAGGGTGACGTCCGGCGTGGGTGCCAGTTCGACGTCGTCGATTCGGATGTCGGCCGGACCCGGCGTGGCGGAGCCGGGCAGTCGGCAGGCGGCGGCGCCGTAGGCCACGGCGTGGCGCAGGGCGTCGGGTCCCTCCCCGCCCGCGGCCAGGAACCCGGCCAGGGTGGAGTCACCGGCGCCCACCGTGCTGAGCACGGTGATCGGAGGGGTCCGGGCGTGGTACTCGCCGGACCGGTCGACCAGCAGGGCGCCACCGGCGCCCAGGCTGACCAGGACCGCGCCGATCCCGCGGGCACGCAGCTCGCGGGCGGCCAGCAGCACGTCGCCGAGGCTGCCCAGGGGGCGCCCGACGAGCTCGGCCAGCTCGGCGTGGTTGGGCTTCACGAGGTCGGGGGCCGCAGTGACGGCGTGGTGCAGCGGCGCGTCCGAGGTGTCGACGGCGATCCGCAGGCCGGGCCGGCGGCAGCGCCGGACCAGCTCCGCGTAGAAGTCGTCGCGCACACCGGAGGGCAGCGAGCCGCAGCCCACCAGCCAGGTCGCGCCCGCGCCGAGCGCGCAGGCCCGGTCCATCAGGGCCTCGACCTCGTCGGCGGCCAGGTGCGGACCCCGCTCGTTGATTTTCGTGGTGACGCCGTCCGGCTCGACCAGGGTGATGTTCACCCGGGTGGCCTCGGTGATCGGCACCGCGACGGTCGTGACGTCGGTCGGCTCCAGCAGCGCGGCCAGCCGCTCGCCGGGCGTGGCACCCGACGGCATCAGGGCCACCGTGCGGTGCCCGGCCGAGGCCAGGGCGCGGGCGACGTTGACGCCCTTGCCGCCGGGGTCGATCCGGACCGACTCGGCCCGGTGGACCTCGCCGCGCACCAGGTGCGGCAGCGCGATGGTCCGGTCCAGGCTCGGGTTCGGGGTGACCGTCACGAACATCCGCGGAGCGGGGACGGAACGGGGTGTCATGCGCGTACCACCTTGGGGCCGGCGGCCTCGAGCACGGCGGCGTCCGCCGCGGCGAGGCCGGTGTCGGTGATCAGCGTGTCGACCTCGGCCAGCGTGCCGAAGCGGACGAACTGGTCGGAGCCGAACTTGCTGGCGTCGGCGAGGACGACGGTGCGGCGCGCGGCGCGCAGCATCGCCCGCTTGGTCGCGCCCTCGCCCGTGTCGGGTGTGGTGAGGCCGCGGGCCACGGAGAAGCCGTTGGTCCCGAGGAACGCGACGTCGATCGTCAGACCGGCCAGCACCTCGGTGCCCCAGTCGTCGACGGTGGCCAGCGTCGTCCCGCGGACCCGGCCGCCGAGCAGCCGCAGGTCCACGTTCGGGCGTCCGGCCAGCGAGGACGCGATCGGCAGCGAGTTGGTGACGACGGTGACGTCGCGTTCGCGGGGCAGCGTGCTCGCGAGCCGGGAGGTCGTGGTCCCGGCGTCGAGCAGGACGGTCGCGGCGGTGCCCAGCTCGGCGAGGGCGGCCTTGGCGATCCGCTCCTTCTCCGCGCCGAACTGGCTGTCGCGCTGGCCGACCCCGGGCTCGAAGTTCAGCAGGTCCGACGGGATCGCCCCGCCGTGCACCCGGCGGACGAGCCCCTGGCGCTCCAGGGCCCCGAGGTCCCGGCGGATCGTCTCGGGGGTGACATCGAGCTCCTCGGCGACGGCGGCCACGTCGACCCGGCCCCGGTCCCGGGTCCGGTCGAGCAGCCACTGCTGACGCTCCGCTGCGTACATCTTTGTTCGCTCCCGCTTCGATGCTTGCTTGTGTCTGAGTATGTGGGTTCTACTGTGTTTGTCAACGGGTCACGCCGACGTAACCCCGGGAGCCACTCCATGCCGAGCACGACCGCCCTCACCGGAATCCCTGCCAGCCCCGGCCGCGCCGGCGGCCGCGTCGTCCGCGTCGCCGAGCCGCCGGGCGAGCCGGCCGCCGGTCCCGCCCCGGCCGACGCCGCCGCCGAGGCCGCGCGGATCGCGCCGGCCGTCGAGCTGGTCTCGCAGCGCCTGACCGCGCGTGCCGCGACCGTCACCGGCGACGCGAAGGAGGTGCTCGAGGCGACCGTGTCGATGGTCGGGGACCCCGCGCTGCTGGAGAACGCGGAGAACCTGGTGACCGGGCAGGGCCGGCCCGCCGCGCGTGCGGTGTGGGAGGCGGCGAACGCCTTCGCCGAGATGCTGTCGTCGATGGGCGGCTACATGGCCGAGCGCGCCCGCGACATCCACGACGTGCGGGACCGCATCGTTGCCGAGCTGCTGGGGCTGCCCGCACCGGGCGTCGCCGACCTGGACGCGCCCGCCGTGCTCGTCGCGACCGACCTGGCGCCGGCCGACACCGCCGGGCTGAAGCCGGGCGTCGCGCTCGCCCTGGTGACCGAACAGGGCGGCCCGACCAGTCACACCGCGATCCTCGCGCGCTCGCTGGGGATCCCCGCGGTCGTCGGCTGCGCGGGCGCGACCGGGATCGCCGAGGGCGCCGCACTGACCGTCGACGGCGGGACCGGTGAGGTCGTCGAGGTCGCCACCCTGGACGAGGCGACCGCGTTCGCCGCCGCCGCCTCGGTCACCGCCGAGTGGGACGGCGTCGGCCGCACCGCCGACGGCCTGGTCGTCCCGGTCCTGGCCAACGTCGGCGACGGCCCCGGCGCGGTGAAGGCCGCGGACGCGCGGGCCGAGGGCGTCGGTCTGTTCCGCACCGAGCTCGCGTTCCTCTCCGCGGCCGACGAGCCGACCGAGGCCGCCCAGCGCGAGGTCTACACCGCGGTGCTGTCCGCCTTCGCCGGCAGGCCGGTCACCGCCCGCACCCTCGACGCCGGCGCGGACAAGCCGCTGCCGTTCCTGTCGCTCGACGGCGAGCCCAACCCCGCCCTCGGCGTGCGTGGGCTGCGGATCGCCCGCGTCCCCGGCAACGGCGACGGCGTGCTGGATCGCCAGCTCGCCGCGCTCGCCGCCGCGGCGAAGGAGACCGGCGTCGAGCTCAAGGTGATGGCACCGATGGTCGCCACCGCCGAGGAGGCGCGCTGGTTCGTGGAGCGCTGCCGGGCGCACGGGATCACCCAGGCCGGCGTGATGATCGAGATCCCGGCCGCGGTGCTCACCGCCGACGAGATCATGGCCGAGGTCGACTTCGTCTCGGTCGGCACCAACGACCTGGCCCAGTACCTGTTCGCCGCGGACCGCCAGTCCGGTCCGGTGGCCGCGCTCAACGACCCGTGGCAGCCGGCGCTGCTGCGGCTGATCGGGCTGCTCGGCGAGGCCTCGGCGCGCACCGGCACCCCGGTCGGGGTGTGCGGCGAGGCCGCGGCCGACCCGGGGCTCGCCGCGGTGCTGGTGGGGCTCGGCGTCGCGAGCCTGTCGATGGGCTCGGGGGCGCTCGCCGCGGTCGGGGCGAACCTGGCCGGGCTGACGGTGGAGCAGTGCCGGGAGCGGGCCAGGGTGGCCTGCGCCGCGGCCGACCCGATCGCGGCCCGCCGGGCCGTCGCCGCCCTCGACGGCTGAGGCCTCCGTTCGCCCTGGGCGGAGCTGCTCAGGGCAGAACCGGGCGCGGACCGGGCCGCCCCCCCGGCCACGGTGGGGTCATGAGCGACTCACCACGCAGCCCCCGCTTCGACGACCGGGCCCGCCGCGACCTCTACGACCAGCGGGTCGTCGTGCTCGACGGCCCCCTCGACGACGACAACGGCACCCTGCTCGCCACCCAGGTCGTGGCACTGGCCGCCCGCGACCCGGACGCCGACATCGCCTTCTGGATCCACTCGCCCGGCGGGTCGGTGCCGGCGATGCTGGCGTTGCGGGACCTGTTCCGGCTGGTGCCCTGCGACGTGTCGACGCTCGTGCTCGGCATCGCCTACAGCGCGGGGCAGTTCCTGCTCTCGGCGGGCACGCCGGGCAAGCGGCGCGCGCTGCCGCACTCGCGGGTGCTGATGCACCAGGGCTCGTCGGGGATCGGCGGGACCGCCGTCGACATCGAGCTGCAGGCCGACGACCTGCGCCACACCCGGGACACGGTGCTCGGCCTGATCGCCCAGGACACCGGGCAGCCGGTCGACCGGATCTTCACCGACTCGCTGCACGACCGCTGGTACTCGGCGACCGAGGCGCTCGACTACGGCTTCGTCGACGCCGTCGTGGACTCCTTCGACCAGGTGGTGCCGCGCCGCGGTGCCGTCCCGACCGGCTTCGGCGTGGGGCGGTGACGGCGATGAGCACCTACACGATCCCGAACGTCATCGCCCGCACCCCGGGCGGCGAGCGGGTCCTCGACGTCTACTCCCACCTGCTCACCGAGCGTGTCGTCTACCTGGGCACCGAGATCGACGCGGGCGTCGCGAACGCGCTGATCGCCCAGCTGCTGTTCCTCGAGGCCGACGACCCCGACCGCGAGGTGCAGCTCTACGTCAACTGCGGGGGCGGGGACCCCAGCGCGATGCTCGGCATCTACGACACGCTGCGGCACGTCCGCTGCCCGGTCGCGACGACGTGCGTCGGCCAGGCCGTGTCGGTGGGCGCGGTGCTGCTCGCCGCCGGGGCGCAGGGCCGCCGGGGCGCGTTGCCGCACGCCCGGGTCGTGCTGCACCAGCCCGCGGCGCAGGGCCGCGGGTCCATCCCGGACCTCATCCTGCAGGCCGACGAGCTGGTCCGGATCCGCGCCGACATCGAGGAGATCCTGGCCCGCCACACCGGGCAGACCGTGGAACGGCTGCGTGCCGACACCGACCACGACCGTGTGTTCACCGCGACCGCGGCGCGCGACTACGGCCTGCTCGACACGGTGCTCGAGCCGCAGCCGCCGCGGACCCGGGAACGCCGGTGAGGGTCAGGCGGCGAGGGCGTAGGCGCACTGCGGCCCGCGGGGTCGCGGCGCGACCGCCAGGCCGTCGGCGACGCCGCGGGTCAGCCCGGCCAGGTCGGTCCCGAGCGCCCCGGCGACGGCGGCGATCATCTCGCTGGAGGGTTCCTTGCGGCCCCGCTCCACCTCCGAGAGGTACTGCGGGGACACCCCGGCGCGCCCGGCGGTCGCGTGCAGGGTCTCGCCGCGGACGTGCCGCCGTCGTCGCAGCTCGCGGCCGAGTGCGTGCCGCCAGAGGGGTTCGCTCATGGGGGCACGGTAGGACCGGACGGTCCCCGTCGTCCCCGGGTTCCGCCCACGGCGGAACCCGGGGACGGGTGGTCAGGCCTTCAGGAAGTCGAGCAGGGCGGCGTTGAACTCCTCGGGGTGGGTGGCGTTGAGGCCGTGCGGGCCACCCTCGATCAGCACGAGCTGCGAGCCCTCGATCGACTCGTGGGAGCGCTTGCCGGACACCTCGAACGGGACGATCGCGTCGGCGTCGCCGTGGATGACCAGGGTCGGGATGCCGGCGTCGGAGACCTTCTGCACGTCGCCGCGGAAGTCGGTTCGTCCGAACGCGGCGATGCAGTCCAGGGTGCCCTTCGGCGACGCGAACTCGGCGATCGTGCGGTGGTAGACCCGGCTCGGCTCGCTGATCAGGTCGGTGCGGTCGCCCGCGGCGAAGAAGTTCGTCGTGAACCCGTCCAGGAAGGCGATCCGGTCGCCGGTGACACCGCCCTGGAACTGCTCGATGGTGGCGTCGTCGAGGCCGCCGTCGGGGTTGTCGTCGGACTTGTACAGGTACGGCGGGACGGCCGCGGCCAGCACGGCGCGGGCGACCCGGTCGGTGCCGTGCTTCGCGATGTAGCGGACGACCTCGCCGCCGCCCATGGAGAACCCGACGAGGGTCGCCTCGCGCAGGTCGAGGTGCACGAGCAGGGCGTGCAGGTCGTCGGCGAAGGTGTCGTAGTCGTAGCCGTCCCAGGGCTGCGAGGACTGCCCGAAGCCGCGACGGTCGTAGGTGACGACCCGATGGCCGGCCTCGACCAGGGCAGGGACCTGCTTCTCCCAGGAGCGGCCGGAGAGCGGCCAGCCGTGGATCAGCACGACGGGCGCACCGGACCCCTGGTCGGTGTAGTGCAGCTCGAGCGGGCTGCCGCTCTCGGTGCCGATGCTGAGCTGGGGCATGAGGCCCTCCCTGGGAGATCGATTGCGTGCAATCGAAAGCGTACGCCTCCCCGGCGGGGAGTCATCACTCGACGGTGTCGACCTGCCCGAGCACGCGCTCCAGCACGGCGCGGACCGTCGCGTCCTCCACCGTGTAGTAGACGTAGGTCCCCTCGCGTCGGTTCTCCACCAGGCCCGAGAGTCGCAGCTTCGACAGGTGCTGGCTCACCGCGGTGGGGGCGGCGCCGACGAGGTCGGCCAGGCAGGCCACCGAGGACTCGCCCTGCATCAGTGCCCAGAGGATCTTGACCCGGGTCGGGTCGGAGAGCATGCGCATCGCGTCCGCCACCCGGCGGACCTCGTCCTCGGGCGGCATCGCGAAGCCGGGAATGGACTCGTGCACGCCGCCGAGGATACCTGCGTGACTGCGCGGATGGTCCACCGTCTCAGCATCTGGATGGCTGACTGCATATCTTCGTGCATGCGCAGGTACGGTTCCACGCATGCGATCCGCTCTCACCCTTCCCGAGGTCCGCTGGGCCGGGGCCGCCCTGCTGGCCTTCCTGGCCGCGCTCGGGGCCGACCTGCTCGGCGCGCCGTCCGCGGTGGTCGTCGGCCTGTACCTGGCCTGCTACGTCCTCGGCGGCTGGGAGCCCGCGCTCGAGGGCCTGCGTGCGCTCGGGGAGAAGCGGCTCGACGTCGACCTGCTGATGATCGTCGCCGCGGTCGCGGCGGCGGTGATCGGACAGTGGTTCGACGGTGGCCTGCTCGTCGTCATCTTCGCGACGTCCGGGGCGCTGGAGTCGGTCATGACCGCCCGCACCCGGGCCAGCATCGACGCGCTGCTCGACCTCGCCCCGGAGACGGCCGTCGTCGTCGACGACCACGGTGCCGAGCGCACCGTCCCGGCGGCCGGGCTCGTCGCGGGACAGGCCGTCGTCGTCCGTCCCGGAGAGCGGGTCCCCGGCGACGGCACCGTGCTCGACGGGGTGTCGGAGGTCGACACCTCCGCGCTGACCGGGGAACCGGTCCCGGCCCGCACCGGGCCCGGCGACACGGTGCTCGCGGGCACCGTGAACGGCACCGGCGTCCTGCGGGTCCGGGTCTCGCGGGACGCGGCGGACACCGTCGTCGCGGGGGTCGCGGCGCAGGTCGAGCGGGCCGCGGAGACCAAGGCGGGCCGTCAGCTGTTCATCGAGCGCGTCGAGCAGCGCTACTCGGTGCTGGTCGTCGCGGGGACGGTGCTGCTGCTCACCGTGCCGCTGCTGCTCGGTGCCCCGTTCACCGAGACACTGCTCCGCGCGATCGTCTTCATGATCGTGGCCTCGCCGTGCGCGATCGTGCTCGCGACGATGCCGCCGCTGCTCGCCGCGGTCGCGGTGTCCGGCCGGCGCGGGACGCTGGTCAAGGACGTCACCGTGCTGGAGGCGCTCGCCGAGGTCGACACCGTGGTGCTGGACAAGACCGGCACGCTGACCTCCGGCTGCCCGCAGGTGGTGTCGGTGACCCCGCTGGCGTCCCGGCCCGCCGACGAGCTGCTCGCCCTGGCCGGGGCCGCCGAGGCCGGCAGCGAGCACGTGCTGGGCCGCGCGGTCCGCACGCACGCCCTGGAGCGCGGCCTGCGTCTGCCACGGGCCGAGGGGTTCACCGCGGTCCCGGGCGAGGGGGTGCGGGCGGTCGTCGACGGGCGGAGCGTCGCCGTCGGGCGCCCGGAGCTCGCCGGCGACGTCGAGGTCCCGGGGGTCGCCGCATTGCAGGAGGCGGGGCGGACCGCCGTCGTGGTGCTGGTGGACGGTGAGCCCGCCGGAGTGCTCGGGCTGTCCGACGAGCCGCGCCCGGGTGCCGCAGACGCGCTGGCCGCGCTGCGCCGTGAGGTCGGCGGCGAGCCGCAGGTCCTCACCGGCGACGCCGAGCGCCCGGCCCGGGTGCTCGCCGGCCGGCTCGGCCTGACCCGGGTGCGGGCCGGGCTGCTGCCCGACGGCAAGGTCGAGGTCGTCCGCGCCGAGCAGGCCAGGGGTCGCCGGGTGCTCGCCGCGGGTGACGGCATCAACGACGCGCCGCTGCTCGCCTCGGCCGACGTCGGGCTCGTCGTCTCCGAGGGGGCGGGGGCGCTGTCTCTGGAGGCCGCCGACGGCGTGCTCACCCGGGACCCGCTCGGCTCGCTCGCGCCGCTGGTGGTGCTGGCCCGGCGGGCACGGCGGATCGCGCGGGCGAACCTGGCCTTCGCCGCCACGGTGATCGTCGTCCTGGTCGGGTGGGACCTGGTCGGGACGTTGCCCCTGGTCGTCGGCGTCGCCGGGCACGAGCTGTCCACGGTGCTGGTCTGCCTGAACGGGCTGCGGCTGCTCGTCGTCGCGCGCCGGGAGGACCGGCGGGCCCGGTCCGCCGTCGTGCCGGTCGAGCGGGAGCGCGTCGGCGTCTGAGGCCCGCCCCTCACGTGGGGGCGGCGTCCAGCGCGGCCAGCGCCATCCGACGCAGCACCGCGGCCCGGGCGTCCGCCCCGCGCGCGGACGGCTGCTCGGCCCGCGGCGCGTACGGCGTGGAGTTGAGCAGGCCGAACACCCCGTGTGCGACGGTGCGGGCCTCGGCGGGCGCGACGTCGGGGTGCACCCGGCGCAGGGTGTCCACCCACAGCTCGACGTAGGTGCGCTGCAGCCGCCGCACGGTGCGGCGCGGCTCCTCGGGCAGGTTCGCGAGGTCCCGGTCCTGCACGACGATCAGCTCCGGCTCGCGGGTCGCGAACGCGACGTGGAAGTCGACGAGGTCGGCCAGTGCGGCCCGCGGGTCGTCGTGGTGCACGCGGGCCCGTCCGCCGTCGAGCAGCCGCTCGGAGATGTCGATGAGCAGCTCCGCGAGCAGCGCCTCCTTGCCGGGGAAGTGCCGGTAGAGCGCGGGGCCGCTGACGCCGACCGCGGCACCCAGGTCGGCGATGCTCACCCCGTGGAAGCCGTGCCGGGCGAACAGCCGGGCCGCCTCGGTGAGGATCTGCTCGCGCCGCGACGGGGCCTCCGTGCGCGTGCCCGCGCCGTCCGGGGGGGAGGCTCCTGCTGCGGCCATCGGGTGATCGTAGCGTCGTCGGTTAACGGATGTTAACGCCTGGTGCGGTCCGTCTCAGGGTCCGCACAGGTCGACGGCGATACCCTCGTGGGCGTGATGAGGACCCTGCGCCGGATGCGTGAGCGTCTCGGCGTGCGCGCGGCGTCCGCCCTGGCGGCGGCGGCGGCGGTCGCGATGGTGCTCGTCGTCGCCGGTGTGTCGCTGGTGCTGATCCTGGAGAACCAGCTCAAGCGCAACACCGAGGAGGCGCTGCTGGCGAGCGCCCAGCAGGTCGCCGAGCGGATCCAGGCGAACTTCGCGGACTACCGCCCCGGCGACCCGGCCAAGGAGAACGCGGTGGTCACCACCGCCCGCCGGACCGACTTCGTGCAGGTCGTGACCGCCTGGAGCGACCGGACCGGTGCCCCGGACGACCGTGTCGGGTCGAACGGCCAGGGGCGCAACATCGAGGTGTTCGCCGCCTCCGAGCCGCTGGACGACCGGCCGCAGCTCGTGGACTGGGTCCTCGCCCCGCACGAGACGCGGTCCCAGATGGACGTGCCGGTCACCTTCCACGACGCCGGGGGCCCCGGGATCGACCCTCGGTCCGGCCCGCTGGAGACCGAGGACATGATGGTCGTCGGGCTCGGTGTGCGGGCCTTCGACCGGCCGATCACGATCTACTCCGCCCAGCCGACCGACCAGATGCACCGGGCCGTCGATCTGGTCACCTGGCTCGTCGCGGGCGGTGTGCCGCTGCTGGTGCTGGTCGCCGGCGGCTTCACCTACCTGTTCGCCGGTCGCGCGCTGCGCCCGGTGGAGGACATGCGCGCCCGGGTCGCGGGCATGGGGGACAAGGATCTGTCCCAGCGGGTGGACGAACCCGTCGCGCGCGACGAGGTCGGCCGCCTCGCCCGCACCATGAACCAGATGCTCGGGCGGCTCGAGTCCTCCCAGGCCACCCAGCGCCGCTTCGTCGCCGACGCCAGCCACGAGCTGCGCAGCCCGCTCGCGACCGTGTCGACCGGGCTGGAGCTGCTCGGCTCCGGCATGCCGGAGTCGTCCGCGGACCGGGCCACCGTCGACGTGCTGCGCGGGGAGGCCTCCCGGCTGACCGGCCTGGTCGAGAACCTGCTGTTCCTCGCCCGCGCCGACGAGCGCGGCATCGTGCCGCGCCGCGAGGAGGTCGACCTCGACGAGATCGCCGACGCCGAGCGGGAGCGTCCGTCGGCCGAGACCGCCGTCGCGGTCCGGGTGACCAGCGAGCCCGTCCGGGTGGTCGGCGACCGCGGGCAGCTGGTCCGGGTGCTGCGCAACCTGGTCGACAACGCCAAGCGGCACGCGTCGTCGACGGTCGCGGTGTCGGTCCGCGCCGAGGACGGCGTCGCGGTGATCGAGGTCGACGACGACGGCAACGGCGTCCCCGAGGCCGACCGCGCCCGGGTCTTCGAGCGCTTCGTCCGGCTCGACGAGGCCCGCGCCCGCGGCGACGGCGGCTCCGGGCTCGGCCTCGCGATCGTCGCCGAGCTGGTCGCGGCGCACGGCGGGACGGTGGAGGCGACCTCGTCGCCGGAGCTGGGCGGGGCCCGGTTCCGGGTCACCGTGCCCGCCGCGCCGGCGCCGCTGTCCGAGGAGGAGACCCCCGAGCCGGTCGGTGCCGAGCAGGCCGGCGCCGGCGCCGGGCCGTCCGCGGAGCTGTGCGACGACCGGCCCTCCGGTCCGATCCCGCGGGTGACCACCAGGTCTCCGTGGGCACGGGCGGCGGCGCGGGAGGAGGAGCCCGCCGACTTCGGGCCGGACGCCTGGGTGGGGCCCGGCGGGCAGGACGACGACCAGGGGGCGCCCGAGCACGTCGGGGTGCAGGCCGGGGCGGCGCAGGGCGCGTCGCCACGCGGGACCGCCGGTCCGGGTGGCATGATGCGCACGCCCGGTGACCCGGCCGTCACCCACGGCTCGGGCACGGACGGTCGGCCCTCGGACAGCGCTCCGGGGACGACCCCGCCCGACCCGGAGGACGACGTGTCCGCACCGCCCGCCCACAGTCGTCTCGACCCGCCGACCGGCCCGCTGCCGATCCGGCCGAACACCGTCGGCAGCCCGTTCGACGAGAACGCCACCCGGCCGTTGCCGGTCGTCGCGCCGCGGGAGCAGCGGGGCCGGGCCGGCACCGCCGTCGCCGGCCGGGAGACGACCCGCGAGGCACGTGACACCCGGGACGCCGGGCGCCAGCCCGCGCTGGCCGGGCGCGAGCCGGTCGTCACGCCGTCGCCGCGGCGGCCGTCCGACCGTCGTCGCTGAGCGGTTCCCCGCAGCTCAGCGGGGCGGCGCGGCCGCGGGCTCGGACATCCGGTAGCCGACGCCGCGCAGCGTCTCGATGCTGTGCGTCCCGAACGGAGCGTCGATCTTGCGGCGCAGGTAGCCGACGTAGACCTCGACGACGTTGACCTCGCCGTCGTAGTGGGCGTCCCAGACCGAGCGCAGGATGTCGGTCTTGGTCACGACCTGCCCGGTGTTCTGCATCAGGTGCTCGAGCACGCCGAACTCGCGCGGGGTCAGCGGGATCTCGGTCTCGCCGCGGTGCACCCGGTGGGTCCCCGGGTCCAGCGTGAGGTCCCCGACCCGCAGGACGGTCGGTGCGGCCTCCCCGGCCCGGCGCAGCAGCGCGCGCAGCCGGGCCTGCAGCACGACGAACGAGAACGGCTTGGTCAGGTAGTCGTCCGCGCCGAGGTCGAAGGCGTCGGCCTCGTCGTACTCGCCGTCCTTGGCGGTCAGCATGAGCACCGGCGTCCACACGCCCCGGTCGCGCAGGTGCTGCAGGATCCGGTAACCCGACAGGCCCGGCAGCATGATGTCGAGGATGACCACGTCGTGCCGGCCGGTCAGCGCGAGCTGCAGCCCGGTGGGGCCGTCGTGTGCGACCTCCACCTCGTGCCCCTCCCCGGTCAGGCCCCGGCGGACCAGTTCGGCGAGCGGCTTCTCGTCCTCGACCAGCAGCAGGCGCACGTCTCCCAGAGTAGAGGTCCCCGACGCCCGCTCTGGACGACGCGTGTTAACAACCGCTAACCTGTTAACGGTCATTAACAGACAGCGTTCCCCGGGAGGTCCGATGACGGCACCGCAGGCCCCACCCGCGCCGACCCCGGAGGCCCCGCGGCTCGGCACGGCGGTGGACCCGGCCGACCCGCGCGCCGTGGAGAACGACGCCGCGCACCGCGCCCTGGTCGCCGACCTGCGCGACCGGCTGGAGCGGACCCGGCTCGGCGGGCCGGAGCGCTCGCGGGCCCGGCACGTCGAACGCGGGAAGCTGCTGCCGCGCGACCGGGTGGACGCGCTGGTCGACCCGTCGTCGCCGTTCCTGGAGCTGTCCCCGCTGGCCGCCCACGGCATGTACGACGACCAGGCCCCCGGCGCCGGGATGATCACCGGGGTCGGGCGGGTCGCCGGCCGGGAGGTCGTGGTCGTCGCCAACGACGCGACCGTCAAGGGCGGCACCTACTACCCGATGACGGTCAAGAAGCACCTGCGCGCGCAGGAGGTGGCGCTGCACAACCGGCTGCCGTGTGTGTACCTGGTCGACTCCGGGGGCGCGTACCTGCCCGAGCAGGACGAGGTGTTCCCCGACCGCGAGCACTTCGGCCGCATCTTCTACAACCAGGCGCAGATGTCCGGCCAGGGCATCCCGCAGATCGCCGCCGTCCTCGGGTCCTGCACCGCGGGTGGCGCCTACGTCCCCGCGATGAGCGACGAGGCCGTGATCGTCCGCAACCAGGGCACGATCTTCCTGGGCGGCCCGCCGCTGGTGAAGGCCGCGACCGGTGCGGTCGTCACCGCCGAGGAGCTGGGCGGCGGGGACCTGCACGCGAAGGTCTCCGGCGTCACCGACCACCTCGCCGTCGACGACGCGGACGCGCTCGCCCGGGTCCGCGCGATCGTCGCGACGCTCGGCCCGCGCGCCCCGCGGCCGTGGGAGGTGCGCCCCACCGAGGAGCCCGCCGTCGACCCCGCCGGGCTCTACGCCGCGGTGCCCACCGACACCCGCACCCCCTACGACGTGCGCGAGGTGATCGCCCGCGTCGTCGACGGCTCCCGGTTCGCGGAGTTCAAGTCCGAGTACGGCACCACCCTGGTGACCGGGTTCGCCCGGATCCACGGCCACCCGGTCGGGATCGTCGCCAACAACGGGATCCTGTTCTCCGAGTCCGCGCTCAAGGGCGCGCACTTCGTCGAGCTGTGCGACCAGCGCGGCATCCCGCTGGTGTTCCTGCAGAACATCTCCGGGTTCATGGTCGGCCGCGAGTACGAGGCGGGCGGCATCGCCCGCAACGGCGCGAAGATGGTCACCGCCGTCGCCTCCACCCGGGTGGCGAAGCTGACCGTCGTCATCGGCGGGTCCTTCGGCGCCGGCAACTACGCCATGTGCGGGCGGGCGTACTCGCCCCGGTTCCTGTTCATGTGGCCCAATGCCCGCATCTCGGTCATGGGCGGCGAACAGGCGGCCACCGTGCTCGGCACCGTCGGCAACGCCGACCCGGACGCGATCCGCGCCCAGTACGAGGAGCAGGGACACCCCTACTACTCCACCGCCCGGCTGTGGGACGACGGCGTCATCGACCCCGCCGACACCCGCACCGTCCTCGGGCTGTCCCTGTCCGTCGCCGCCAACGCGCCCCTGGCCGACCCGGCCTTCGGCGTCTTCCGGATGTGAGGGCCCCCATGGGATCGGCACTGTTCGACACCGTCCTGGTCGCGAACCGCGGCGAGATCGCGGTCCGCGTCATCCGCACCCTGCGCGCGCTGGGCGTCCGGTCGGTCGCCGTGTACTCCGACGCCGACGCCGCGGCCCCGCACGTCCGCGCCGCCGACGAGGCCGTCCGGATCGGCCCGGCCGCCGCGGGCGAGTCCTACCTGTCGGTGGAGAACGTGATCGCCGCCGCCCGGGCCACCGGTGCGCAGGCGATCCACCCCGGCTACGGCTTCCTGTCCGAGAACACCGCGTTCGCCGCCGCCTGCGAACGGGCGGGGATCGCCTTCGTCGGGCCGCCGTCGTCGGCGATCGAGGCGATGGGCGACAAGATCCGCGCGAAGCAGACCGTCGCGAAGGCCGGGGTCCCGGTCGTGCCCGGGTCCGACGGCTCCGGCCTCACCGACGACGACCTGGCCGCCGTCGTCGCCGACATCGGGTACCCGGTGCTGCTCAAACCCTCGGCCGGCGGCGGTGGCAAGGGCATGCGCGAGGTCCACACCCCCGAGCAGCTGGCCGACGCGATCGCCGGTGCGCGGCGCGAGGCCCGCGGTTCCTTCGGCGACGACACCCTGCTCGTCGAGCGGCTGGTCACCACGCCGCGGCACATCGAGATCCAGGTGATGGCCGACGCGCACGGCACCGTCGTGCACCTCGGCGAGCGCGAGTGCTCGCTGCAGCGCCGCCACCAGAAGATCATCGAGGAGGCGCCGTCGGCTCTGCTCACCCCCACGCAGCGCGCGGAGATGGGCCGCGCCGCCTGCGAGGCGGCGCGGTCGGTCGGCTACACCGGCGCGGGCACCGTCGAGTTCATCGTGAGCTCCGACCGGCCCGAGGAGTTCTTCTTCCTGGAGATGAACACCCGTCTGCAGGTCGAGCACCCGGTCACCGAGGAGGTCACCGGCCTGGACCTGGTCGAGCTGCAGCTGCGCGTCGCCGCGGGGGAGCCGCTGCCGATCACCCAGGACGACGTGGTCCTCACCGGGCACGCGGTGGAGGCCCGGGTGTACGCCGAGGCCGCCGCCGTCTCTGGTGACGGGCTCACCTTCCTCCCGTCCGGCGGACCGGTGCTGGCCTGGACGCCGCCGCCCGGGGTGCGGGTCGACGCCGGGATCGAGACCGGCACCGTGGTCGGGTCGGACTACGACCCGATGCTGGCCAAGGTGATCGCCCACGGCGCCACCCGCGACGAGGCGCTGCGCCGGCTCGACGCCGCGCTGCGCGACACGGTGCTGCTCGGGCTCGACTCCAACATCGGGTTCCTGCGGGCGCTGCTCGCCGACGACGATGTCCGCGCCGGGCGCCTCGACACCGGGCTGATCGCCCGGCGCGGCGCCGCACTCGTCGACGACACCGTGCCCGCCGACGTCCTCGGTGTCCTCGCCGGTCTCGGGCTGCTGCGCCGGGAGCCGGCCGGGCCCGTGGTGGACCCCTTCGATGTCCCCGGTGGCTGGCGGGTCGGGGAGCCCGCCTGGACGGTGAGCCGCCTGGTCACCGGGGGCGCCGACGGCGCCGTCGAGGTGCGCGCCCGTGGCCGGGCGGCCGGGTTCGACCTGGCGCTGCCCGCCGCGGGTGGGCCGGCGGACGGGGTTCCGGGGAGTGCCGCCGTCCCGGCGTCGGCGGCACCCGCCGCGGCCGCCGTCCGGTGCCGCACCGCCGCCGTCGCACCGGGGGTCGTGGAGCACACCCAGGACGGGCGCACCCGCCGGTTCGCCGTCGCCGAGGGTGCCGACGGGGTCGTCTGGATCGGCCGCGACGGGCACGCCTGGAGCCTGCGGGAGCAGGCGCCGACGGAGGCCGCCGCGATCGCCGGCGGTGCGGGCGGCCCGGTCGTCTCACCGATGCCGGGGACGGTCACCGTCGTCGAGGTCGCCGACGGGGACGCCGTCGTCGCAGGTCAGAAGCTGGTCGTCGTCGAGGCCATGAAGATGGAACACGTGCTCACCGCCCCGGTCGACGGGACGGTGCGCGAGCTGAGGGCCCGGGCCGGAGCCACCGTCGCGAAGGACGCGGTGCTGCTCGTGGTCGAGCCCGTATCGGAGGAGCAGGCATGACCGTCGCCCAGGACACCACCACCGCCGAGGAGTACGAGGCGCTGCGCGCTGCGGTCGAGGAGTTCGCGCGCACCGAGGTGGCCCCGGTCATCGGGGACCTCTACATCCGCGAGGAGTTCCCGTACGCGATCACCGCGAAGATGGGCGAGATGGGCCTGTTCGGCCTGCCCGTCCCGGAGGAGTACGGCGGGCAGGGCGGCGACTACCACGCCCTGTGCCTGGCCCTGGAGGAGCTGGCGCGGGTCGACTCCTCGGTCGCGATCACCGTCGAGGCCGGCGTCGGGCTCGGTGCCATGCCGATCCTGCGGTTCGGCACCGACGAGCAGAAGTCGCGCTGGCTGCCCGACCTCGCCGCGGGCCGCGCGCTGGGCGCCTTCGGGCTCACCGAGCCCGGCGGCGGCTCCGACGCCGGCGCCACCCGCACCACCGCCCGGCTCGACGGCGGCGAATGGGTGATCAACGGGTCCAAGTGCTTCATCACCAACTCCGGCACCGACATCACCTCGGTGGTCACCGTCACCGCCGTCACCGGTGAGAAGGCCGACGGCCGCAAGGAGATCTCGGCGATCCTCGTCCCGGCCGGCACCCCCGGGTTCACGGTGAGCGAGAAGTACTCCAAGGTCGGCTGGAACTGCTCCGACACCCGCGAGCTCTTCTTCGACGACGTCCGCGTCCCCGAGGCGAACCTGCTCGGCGAGCGCGGTCGCGGCTACGCCCAGTTCCTGTCCATCCTCGACGAGGGCCGGGTCGCGATCGCGGCGCTGGCGACCGGGCTGGCCCAGGGCTGCGTCGACGAGTCCGTGCGCTACGCCGGTGAGCGCGAGGCGTTCGGGAACACCATCGGCTCCTACCAGGCGATCCAGTTCAAGATCGCCGAGATGGAGGCTCGCGCGCACACCGCCCGGCTGGCCTGGCAGCACGCCGCGCGGCTGCTCGTCGCGGGCGCGCCGTTCAAGAAGGAGGCGGCGATCGCCAAGCTCGTCTCGTCGAACGCGGCGATGGACAACGCGCGCGACGCCACCCAGATCTTCGGCGGCTACGGCTTCATGAACGAGTACCCGGTCGGGCGGTTCTACCGCGACGCGAAGATCCTCGAGGTCGGAGAGGGCACCTCCGAGGTGCAGAAGATGCTGATCGCGCGGCACCTGGGCCTGTGACGACGATCCGTTCGGTCACCGAACGACATTCCCGTCACGCGCGTGACGACCGTGATGCGGTGCCGCGCCCCTGTCCGGGGTAGACCGGTGTCATGAGCAACGAGGTCAACCACCAGGTACGGCTCGCCGCGCGCCCGCAGGGCACCCCCGGCCCGGAGGTGTGGGAGCACACCACCGAGCCGGTGCCCGAGCCCGGCGAGGGCCGCATCGTCGTCCGGGTCAGCCACATCTCGCTGGACCCGGCGATGCGCGGCTGGATGAACGAAGGTCGTTCGTACGCGCCCCCGGTCGGGATCGGCGAGGTGATGCGCGCGCTCGGCCTCGGTCAGGTCGTCGCCTCGAAGAACCCGGACTTCGCCGTCGGCGACACCGTCACCGGCGTGCTCGGCGTCCAGGAGTACACCGAGAGCGACGGTCGGGGCCTGCAGAAGGTCTCCCCGACCGCGGACGTGCCGCCGGAGCGCTACCTCGCGCTGCTCGGCATGACCGGCATGACCGCCTACTTCGGGCTGTTCGACGTCGGTGCCCTCACGGAGGGGGAGACGGTCGTCGTCTCCGGTGCGGCCGGTGCCGTCGGGTCGGTGGTCGGGCAGCTCGCGAAGGTCAAGGGCGCCCGGGTCGTCGGCATCGCGGGCGGTCCGGAGAAGTGCGCGTGGATCACCGACGAGCTCGGGTTCGACGCCGCGATCGACTACCGCTCGGAGAACGTGTCGCAGCGGCTGAAGGAGCTCGCCCCCGACGGCGTGGACGTCTACTTCGACAACGTCGGCGGGGAGATCCTCGACGCCGTGCTCGGCAGGCTCGCGATGCACGCCCGCGTCGTCCTCTGCGGCGCGATCAGCCAGTACAACGCCGAGGGCGGCATGACCGGCCCGAAGAACTACATGAACCTGCTGGTCAACCGGGCCCGGATGGAGGGCTTCCTGGTCGGGGACTACCTCCCCCGCTGGGGCGAGGCCGGCAAGGAGTTCGCCGGCTGGCTCGCCGAGGGCCGCCTGCACAGCCGCGAGGACGTCGTCGACGGCACCGTCGACGACTTCCCGGAGGTGTTCCTCAAGCTGTTCCGCGGCGAGAACACGGGCAAGCTCGTGCTCCGGCTGAAGCGGAGCTGACCCCGACCGGCACCATGGCGGGGTGCGCCTCGCCATGGCCCGGACCGCCGTCGTCGTCTCGGGGCGGCGATCCTCGTCGTCGAGACCCTCGCGACCCGGCTCGTCGCGCCCTACGTCGGACTGACCCTCGAGTCGACCACCGCCGTGATCGGGGTGGCCCTCGCCGGGATCGCGGCGGGGGCCTCGCTCGGCGGGCGGTGGGCCGACGAGCGTGACCCGGTCGCCGTCGCCGCGCTGATGCTGGTCGTCGGCGGGCTGGGCACCCTCGCCGTGCGGCCGGTGGTCCGGCTCCTCGGGCCGCTCCTCGGCGCCGGGCCGTACGCCGCCGTCGTGCTCGTCGCCGCGTCCACGCTGGTCTCGGTGACGGCGCTGGCCGCGGTCACCCCGGCCGTCACCAAGGCCCGGCTGACCGGGCTGGAGCGCTCCGGCGAGGTCGTCGGCGGGCTGTCCGCCGCGGGCACCCTCGGATCGCTCGCCGGCACCTTCCTCACCGGGTTCGTGCTGGTCGCGCTGTTGCCGGTGAGCGCGATCCTGCTGGTCACCGCCGCCGCCTGCCTCGTGCTCGGGCTCGTCCTCGCGCCCCGCCGGCGGCGCTCGGACATCGCGAAGGGCGGCGCCGCGGCACTCCTGCTGGCCGTCGCGCTCGTCGCGCTCCCGGGGCGCTGCGACGCCGACACCACCTACTACTGCGCCGCCGTCCGGACCGACCCCGCGGACCCGGCCGGTCGCTACCTGGTGCTCGACGACCTGCGTCACTCCTACGTCCGCCTCGGCGACCCCGCGCACCTGGAGTTCGCCTACACGAAGCGGTTCGCCGCCGCGATCGACACCGCGTTCCCGCAGCCGCGCCCGGTCGACGCGGTGCACGTCGGCGGGGGCGCGCTGACCATGCCGCGCTGGCTCGCCGCGACCCGCCCCGGCAGCACCTCGACCGTGCTGGAGCTGGACCCCGGCGTGATCGACCTCGGGGTCCGGTCGCTCGACGCGGGCACGATCCCCGGCACGACCGTCCGGACCGGCGACGCCCGGGTGAACCTCGCCGCGCTGCCCGACGACTCCGCCGACCTCGTCGTGGGCGACGCCTTCGGTGCCCGCTCGGTGCCCTGGCACCTGTCCACCACCGAGTTCCTCGACGAGGTGGCGCGGGTGCTGCGCCCGGGAGGGGTCTACGTGCTCAACGTGATCGACCGGTACCCGCTCGACCTGGTCAGGGCCGCCACCGCGACCGTCGAGTCCCGGTTCGCGACGACGATGCTCCTCGCCCGCCCCGACGAGTTCGCCCCCGGCGGGGGCGGGAACGTCGTGGTCGTCGCCTCGGACCGGCCGCTCGACCCGGCCGCGCTCGACGCCGCCGTCGCCCGCTCCGGCGAAGCGGGCGCGGTCCTCGACCCGGCCCGCACCGCCGCGTTCACCGCGGGGACGCCGGTCCTGACCGACGACCGCGCCCCGGTGGACCAGCTGATCACCACGGGGCTGGCGGGGTAGGGCGCCGACCCGCCAGACCCCGTCCCGCCGCGCCGAGATGCGGCTCAGCGGGAACTGTGGATCTCCATCGCCCGGTCAGCTGCATCTCGGCGCCGGTGATCCGAGCACGGATGGTCCGTCGGCCCGACGGCCCCGTTCGTCTCGTGGTGGTCGCCGAGCAGGCCCGGGTGAGGCGGATCCGTCGAGGGACGAGGCCCCATCGGGAGGTGGGGCCCACCGGGGAGGTTCGTCTCGGACCGGCCGCTCGACCCGGCCGTGTGGGGGCCGGATCACGCTAGGGTCGGCGACGGGGCCCGGTGGGCCCCGTCGGACGATCGAGGGGGAGACGGGCGTGGCGACCTGGGAGGACCTGAAGGCCTACGTCGTGGTCCGGTACGAGATCGTGCGCCAGGGTGCGGACGAGCTGCGCTTCCGGCTGCCGACGACCGAGGACAGGGACCAGCTCGTCGTCGTGAAGCGGGTGCGGGAGGGTGCGGGCCGGCCCGGCGTCGAGGTCACCGACGCGGCGGCCGCCGTCGCCGACCCGGACCAGGAGTGGGTGCAGATCGAGTCCCCGGTCGCCCGGCTCGGCGAGGTCGACCTCGGCCGTGCCCTGGAGCTGGCCGGGCCGTCGGTGGTCGGTGGGCTGGCCGCGGAGGAGGGCGTCGTGGTGTTCCGGCACTCCATCCCGCTCGGCCCGGCCGCGCTCGACGGGTTCGAGTTCCCGTTCCGCCAGGTCGTCCACCTCGCCGACGAGCTGGAGCACGCGCTCACCGGGCGCGACGACCACTGACGTCACCGTGTCGTGACCCGGTTCACGAAGACCGGGGCCGCCACCCTGTGAAGGATGTGGGGATGACGCGCGCCCGGACGACGACGCTCCTGCTCGGAGCACTGCTCGCGGCCACGATCGCCGGGTGTGCGCCGCAGCCCGACCCGGCCGCGACCGGTGGTGGCGCCGCGGCGGACTGCGAGCCCGGTGCCCTGCCGACCCTGGCGCAGGGCACCCTGACGATCGGCACCGACCAGCCGGTCTACCCGCCGTGGTACCTCGACGACGACCCGACGTCCGGCCGCGGGTTCGAGTCCGCCGTGGCCTACGCCGTCGCCGACGATCTCGGGTACCCGCGCGACCGGGTCACCTGGGTGCGCGTCCCGTTCAACGCCGCCATCCAGCCGGGCCCCAAGACCTACGACCTGAACCTCACCGAGTTCTCCATCACCGAGGAGCGCAGGCGGGCGGTCGACTTCTCCAGCCCGTACTACGACGTGCGGCAGGCCGTCGTCGCACTGAAGACCTCGCCGCTGGCCCGATCCACGACCGTGGCCCAGCTGAAGGACGCCCGGCTTGGTGCCCAGATCGGTACGACGAGCCTGGAGCAGCTGAACGCCTCCGTCGCCCCGACCACCCCGGCCGCGGTCTACAACACCAACGACGACGGCAAGCTCGCGCTGTCCAACGGCCAGATCGACGGGCTCGTCGTGGACCTGCCCACCGCGTTCCAGATCGTCGGCAGCGACCTGCCCGAGGCGACGATCGTCGGGCAGCTCCCTGCCGGGGGGACCCCCGAGCAGTTCGGCGCGGTGCTGGACAAGGACAGCCCGCTGACCGGGTGCGTCTCCGCCGCCGTCGACCGGCTCCGCGAGCGGGGCACCCTCGCGGCGCTGGAGCAGCAGTGGATCCAGGCTGACGGGGCGGCTCCCGAGCTGCGATGAGCGCACCCGCCGCGGCCGCCGGGCCGCCGCCCCCGAGCCCGCTGGCCCGGGAACGCGCCGCGTACCGCCGTTCCCGGTCCCGCCGGTCCACGCTGATCGCGCTGGCGTCGACCCTGGTCTTCGCGGGACTGCTCGTCGCCGCGGTGGCCGGATCGCCCGGCTGGCCACGGGTCCGGGAGACCTTCCTGGACCCGCAGGTCGCCTGGGAGTCGCTGCCCGCCGTGCTGTCCGGGCTGTGGCTGAACCTGCGGGTCCTGGTCGTCGCCGAGCTCGGGGTGCTCGTCCTCGGCCTGCTGATCGCGGTGCTGCGGACCCTGCGCGGTCCGGTCTTCCTCCCGGTGCGGCTGCTCGCGACCGGCTACGTCGACCTGTTCCGCGGCGTCCCGCTGCTCGTGGCCCTCTACCTCATCGGGTTCGGGCTCCCGGCCCTGCGCCTGCAGGGGATCCCCACCGACGCCGCCGTGCTCGGCACCCTCACGCTCGTGCTGGTCTACTCCGCCTACGTGGCGGAGGTGTTCCGCGCCGGCATCGAGTCGGTGCACCCCTCCCAGGCGCGCGGGCCTGTGCACGAACGGTGGTTCCGGCCCGACACGCCGGACCTCAGCGTCCGGCGGGATGGGCACTGTGAGTGATGACATCAGACCCTATGGGCTCTGCTGAGAACGAGA